>JABEVA010000129.1 GCA_013044065.1 Phycisphaerae bacterium | reverse complement strand
CTTTATCGGCTGGCCCATGGCGTTGGCCCACGCCGGTTGGCCAACCCACAACGGCCCCGCCGTGGTGGTAACCGCGCAAAGACAAATTGCGCGGGACGACGAGGTTCGCCGACGGCTCATGACGGCAGTGACCGTGCATTTTAGCAAAATCCCAATCCGGGTCGCCTTGCGGTATCTGGCCCACGCCGCCCATGTGAACCTGTTCGTCTATTGGCATGCGTTAGCGGCGGACGGATGTGGCCCATCCACACGCGTAACGGTGCACTTTACGCACCCCGTCACAGTAGCGACAGCGCTGCGCTTTTCCCTTGCCGCGCTCGCTGCGGGGGGGCCGTCACCGCTGGGCTATACGGCCAGCCACGGGCTGCTTATGGTCGGACCACGCGATCTGCTGGCTATGCAAGTGGTGACACGCTGTTATCGGCTCGGACCATTGATGCTGGTTTCCACCCGACGCCACCCTGCCCTGAGCCATCGCCTGCAGGCAATTGGAATCCTTAAATTGCTCGAAAACACCGCTGACCGTAGCGCCTGGGTAGACAACGGCGGTACCGTCAACATCGCCAGATACATGGATGGTACCCTAATAATTACCGCCAGCGAACGCGACCAATGGCGAATTCAGCGGATACTAACCGCTCTGGCGGCTCAGGTGCGGCGGCGCAATAGAAAAATAACTCAGCGATAAGCCGTTGGCGGCCATAAATTGGCCGTAAAATCGGTAGCCTCGCCTATACTTAAAAGGAGAACGTCATGGTACAAGTTTTGAACAACCGCTTTTGCCGCTTGGCCTGGACAATTGGCTTCCTGCCTCTGTTGGCCACGTTGCCCGCGTGCAGCAGCCAACCCACTCCAGGCACTCCCTCATCCAGCCACGCCTTGCCCCAACCCCACGCCGGTACGCTGCGCCTTCGACAAGTAGATATATTTGCCAACGGCTTAGGATTCTTTCAATTCCAGGGATTGGTGGATAACGACAGTCGACAAACCCTGCGGTTTAATCCGGATCAGATCAAAGGCGTGCTGCGATCTCTGGTTTTTCAAGACATGGGAGGTGGAACGATTGGCGGAGTCGTGTTTCCCACCCATCCGAAAAAGGCCGGCGGCGTGCGGGTAATGCTTGGCCGAGGATCCAGCCTTCGCCAATTGCTGGAACAACTGCGCGGTACGCCTGTTGCGCTTTACCTGAAAGGCCGAGGTGGCAGACCTCTGGCCGGAAAAATCATAAGTGTGGTCAGGCAATCCGGCTCCCGCGGTTCTGGTCTGGTGGTACGGGCCGATAGAAGTGGCCACGGCGCTCGATGGACCATCAACTTGTTCACCCACCACGGACTGCAATCAATTGGTCTTTTTGATGTCCAATTTATACGTATCAAAGACCGGCGGGTACGCACCGCGTTTCAGCGGGCATTGGCGAACCTGGCCACGCCGAGCCGGCGGCACGCGAGCACAGTTTCTCGACAACTCACCCTTTTATTCAATAGCCACGGAAAGCGATGGGTGCGGTTCGGCTATCTACTCACTGCGCCCGCATGGAAAATGTCTTACCGATTGATCCTGCCCGCCGCACCCAAGTCCGTGGCCAAAGACCCGGTATTACAGGCTTTGGCCACGGTGGCCAACCACAGCAACACCAACTGGAATGGCGTGCGGCTCCATCTGCTTGGTGGCCAACCGGTATCGCTGATTCCCCCCGCAACGCAAACGCAAGCCTCCAGCGGCCTAGCAAACCAGGGAAACCTCTTTGTGAGCGGTGGTGCGGTCAACGGCATGGTGGTGTACCGTGCGCCGGCCCAGCCCTTTAATCCGCTGGAGGGAGTACAGGCGTTAGCTGCGTCCGGCAAAACCCATCCCGCATTCGATTATGCCGTGTCCCAAGTGACTCTTCCGCGTGGGCAATCGGTGATGCTTCCCGTATTGGCGGCCCCGATCAAGGGCCGCAGTGTCGATCTTTTTGATATAGGGTCCAACTCCATCCATCCGTTTACCGCCATCCAACTGACCAATACCAGCGGTAAATATCTACCCAGCGGTCGCATGGCTGTCTACCGTGCTGGAACCTTCGCCGGCGCGGCTCGACTGCCGGTTTTTCCCCCCAAGGCGGAACATCTAATCGCCTACGCGGTTGATCAAGCGGTTTTGGTGCATACCCTGAGCGTGAAATCCCACCGCGTGCGGATTTCGGCCCGGCTGGTTGCGGGACTCTTGTATGTTACCAGTCAACATCGCACTCAACTCTCCTACCGTCTAACCAATGTCTCACCCGAGAGCAAGACACTGCTGCTGCGACAGGCTATCGTGCCGGGCAATCATTTTCAGCGCAGCAACTGCCCGCGAGGCACATTTCATGGGTTCAATGTCTTTACCGCTGCACTCGCCCGCGGTGGCAACCGCACCGCGCGGATTCTGGAATACAGTATCCGGGTTTCTGAAACCGATCTGGCCAGTCTGAGCCAGCACGGCCTCAATGCGCTGGCCGCCAAAAGGTATCTGCCCACCGCCATACGGACGGCCATCGGGCACGCGCTCACACTTCGCCGCGCATGGACCCAGGCCCAAAACCGAAGCGACACCGTGCAGGCCGCCATTGATAAGGTTAACGAAATGGAATCGCACCTGCGGGCCAATCTGGCCATCATCAAAAAGGTCTCGCCGGTGTACACCACCATGGCCGGAGAATTAAACACCCAAGAATTACGCTACCAGAAATTGCAAAAAACGCTGCAACTCCGGCAAAACGCCGTTGCCGCTGCGAGCAAGGCCTTTGAGAATAACCTCCAATCCATGAGCATCGGCCCATTATCGATCTTGCACTGATAGTCCTCGCGGCTGCGTGACCACGGCTGTGCCGCTACGGCTGAGAGGTTTTAGCGTTCCGGTCTGAACTGCCAAGTTCCCACGCCCCGCCCTGACGTGCTAACTCCTGGGCATAACGCTGGGATGAACCACGCCGGGCCACAATAGACTGCCGCGCCTTTAAGCCCATCGCCCGTGCCGCCGCCGCGTCTTCCAGCCAGATTTTCATCTGTCTTTGCAATTCGGCCGCATTATGCACCACCACCGCTCCGCCCTCCCGCAAAAGCAACTCCACCACATCCGCGAAATTATACGTATGTGGTCCAAAGCAACAGGGTTTGGCCAATGCCGCCACTTCAATCATATCGCTGCCGCCCAGCGGAATCAGCGATCTCCCGGAAAACACCCCCAGCGCCACACTGTAAAGCTTTTTGAGTTCGCCCAGCGTGTCGAGTACCAACACCTGATCGGCCCGCAGGAGAGGTGTCATGGAGCCGTCAGGCCGCGTCGATCGCCGCACTGCTTCAAGTCCGGCACGTTGCAATGACAAAAGAACCTGCGGCACAGTTTCCGGCTTGCGCGGCGCTATCGCCAGCCGCAGATTGGCATACTCCCGCCGCAATCCCAAATAGGCGGCAATCAGCGCATCTTGTTCCCCCGGCCCGGTGGATCCCCCCACCAGCAAACGCAACTGCGGATCCAGGCCCACTGCCCTGGATAAAGCATCCGCTCCCGGCACCTGATCCACCATGTCTGCGGTATCAAATTTCATGGTCGGCAAAACCTCGACGCGCTCCGCTGCCGCTCCCAGGGCGATAAATCGGTCTGCAATGGCCTGGGTTTGCACGCCAAGACGATCAATGGCGCTAAACATGCGGGCAATCAGCGGACGAATTAACCGATAACGTCGGAAGGATCGCTCGGTCAGGCGTCCATTAATAATACGCACAGGAATGTTGCGCCTGCGGGCGAAGCGAATAAAATTAGGCCAGGTTTCCAGTTCCACCAGCACCACCATGGAAGGCTGCACCGCGCTTAAAAACCGGCGCACCGCCCACGAAAAATCCAGGGGATAACGCAACGTACAAACCTGCTGGGCCAACATGCCGCTTCCATACATAGCCCGGGCCCGGGCGGTACCGGTATCCGTGGTGGTGGTAATAACAATGCGCTGCTCCGGTCGGCTCCGGCACAATTCTTCCACCAGCAGGCGTGTAGAGAGCAACTCGCCCACACTCACGCAATGCAGCAAAATGGGCCCGCTGCGGGAAGCAGCCTGCAGCCACCTCAACTGCTCGGGCGGAACCCGGCCCAGGCGCGCCGGCCAATCCGTGCGGTATTTGCCCGTCCGCCAGCTTTTGTATAGCAGCATTGGCAACGCCAGCAGCAAACCCAAAAAATAACAAATGTCCAGCAGCACCGTCATGGGTGCACATGATAACAATTTCTATATGCACCGCACGAAGTCGCATCCGTCTTGTCGGTGCTGGTCACGCCCGCCACGGGAGGACCGAGCTTAATTGCGGATTGTCCTTGGCTACTTTCCGACTATCGCCAAATTTCTCCACCGCGCCTATACTCTGTAATGATGGTGGTGTTCCAGCGTTGTAGAGTAAAGCGGCGGCGGGCAGGTGGTATACGGCATGGGCCAAAGAGAACTCTTGGAGATGACCAACCTGACCAAGCGTTATCGCATCGGAGATACCGATGTGCTGGCGCTGGATGCGGTGGACTTGGTTATTTCACGTGGGGAAATGTTGGCCATTACCGGACCATCGGGCAGCGGCAAATCCACGTTGATGAACATTCTGGGTTGTCTGGATACTGCCAACTCCGGTTCTTATATGCTCGCCGGGGAAGATGTTTCCAAGCTCGCCGGAGATCAGCTTGCTGCTATACGCAACCGGCGGATCGGCTTTGTCTTCCAGAATTTTAATTTGCTGCCGCGGCTTTCCGCCCTGGAAAACGTCGAACTGCCTTTGCTCTATGCCGGTCGGCACGATGCCAGAACACTGGCCCACGCAGCACTTACCACTGTGGGCCTGGCAGACCGCACCCACCATGAGCCTAATCAACTTTCCGGCGGCCAACGCCAGCGCGTGGCCATAGCCCGGGCACTGGTGACGGATCCCGCCATTATTTTGGCCGATGAGCCTACCGGCAATCTCGATTCCCAAGTGGGACGGGATATTCTGGATTTATTTCACCGGCTTAATCAAGCGGGAAGTACCATTATTATTGTCACCCACGACCATGAAGTGGCCCGGCATTGTGGCCGGGAAGTCCAACTGCGCGATGGCCGCATTGTCGCGGAAGTCCAGCATGCTCCGCAGCATCAACCATCCACTACGAAGGAGGCAACGGCCGCGGCTTGATTCCGGAATTCCCGGTGGACCCCGTGGTCAGTTCATTATCTATGAAAAAATTCTGGATTATTCTGGTGATCTTGATTCTCACTGGGGCAGCGTATGGAGCATACCGGTACCACGTGGAGGCCGCCGACGCCCACAAGACCCCACCGCCCAATACCGCCGTGGTCAAGCGCGGCACACTAAGTGTCCATGTCTATGCCACGGGCAACGTTCAGGCCAACCGAACCGTGGACATCAAATGTCAGGCCGGCGGCGAAATTACCTCGTTGCCCTTTCAGATTGGTGATGCTGTCAGAAAAGGCCAAGTCGTTTTGAAGGTAGACCCTACCTTGGAAGAACAGGCCTTGGCCATCGCCGAACAGAATTTGCAGCAAGCCGTGCTGACGTTGCAATCCGCCCAGGTGAATTATCAGATTGCCAAAGAAAATCTCATCACCAGTCGGCAGACCGATCAGGCCAATTTGCTTTCCGCGCAGGCCCAGGTTAAAAACGACCAGTTAAATGTCCAGCGCGACACCACTTTGCTGCAAGAAAAGCTCGCTCCCCAGCAAACCTATGATAATGACGAAACCACCTTGGTGCGTGATCAGCAGTCTCTCAGACTCGCCGAGGTGCAAATGATGCAACTGAAAACCCAGGCTCTGCAGGTGAAACTGCAAAAGTTGAATGTGCGGTTGGACCGCGTGGCCGTACTCATCCAGCACGCCAATCTTAAAAATGCCCAGACCAACCTGGGTTATTGCACCGTCACCGCCCCCATCAACGGCCAGGTGGCCAATGTCGATGTCCAGCAGGGGCAGGTGATTGCATCGGCAACCACCAATGTCGGCGGCGGCACCACCGTGATGACGCTGGTGGATACGTCGCACATTTATATCAATGCCACCATCAACGAAAGTGATATCAATCACGTCAAAATCGGCGATGTATCGCAAATTACCGCCGCCGGAGCCTCAGGCGTGGTATTTCCCGGCCGCGTGGTGCTGATGGCCCCGGAATCCATACAAGATCAGACCGCCGGCAGCACCAGCACTTCCACCAGCAACATTGTCACATTTCAAGCCAAAATCGAAGTACTGGGGAAAAACAAGGAACTGCTCAAGCCCGGCATGACCGCCAATGTCACCATCTTCGCGGATACATTGCCCAACGTGCTCTACATTCCACTGCAAGCGGTGGTCATCCAGCATCATGAAGATACCGTTACCGTGGTGACTCCGGATGGCAAGGACGTTTCCAAGGCCGTTACGCTCGGCCAGCGTAATGATACGTACTGGCAGGTGCTCGCCGGGCTTCAGGCGGGGCAAAAAGTGGTGCTGCATCTGGGCGATCTGTCCAGCATGTGGACACCAGGGCGTCATTGACCGGCAAGAAGGCACAAGGCGTTAGTTCAAAACGGGTGCAAAAAAATGTTATTCTGGACCACCATCAAAATTGCCCTGCGTAGTATGCTGGCCAACAAGCTGCGCGCCATTTTGACCATGCTGGGCATGATTATCGGTGTGGCGGCCGTGATTGCCATGCTGGCCCTGGGCAATGGTGCCAAAAAACGGATTCTCGGATGGGTTTCCCGGATGGGCAAAAACACCATCACAATTTTTCCACACAATCCAAAAATCGCCCCGGTGCTCAACGGTTCTGCGGATCCACTGACCATCGGCGATGCCCGGGCTATTCTTAAAATCCCGCATGTTAAATATGTTTCGCCGGTGGTCACCGCTTGGCAGCCGGTAAAATGGGGCGGAAACTTCACCACATGCAACATTGTCGGATGCGCCCCCACCTATATCAAAATCCACGACTTTAAGATCCAAAACGGAGCTATGTTCACGGATTACGATTGTCAAGATATAGCCTCGGTCGCGGTGATCGGCCCGGAAACCGCGGAAAGGCTTTTTGGCTCGCAGGATGCCATTGGCCGCACCATTACGGTGTCCACCGTGCGTTTCAAAGTGGTGGGCGTGCTGGTACCCAAGGGTCGCCATGGTTGGTTTGATCCGGACAATCAGGTGCTGTTGCCCTATACAACAGCGATGACCGATCTGATGGGCCGGCTGGTTGCACTTAACCATATCGACTTACAAGTCGATCACGCCGCCAACTTAAACCGCGTGCAGGCGGCCGCGCAGAACGTGCTGCGCCTGAACCATTCATTGATCCACGGTGATGAAGATGATTTCTGGATTTCCAACCAACTCCAGGTATTGAAGATGGCCAACCGCATCGGTGGAGCCTTTACGCTCTTTTTAGGAGCGGTGGCTGGCATATCTCTTCTGGTGGGCGGTATTGGAATTATGAATATTATGCTGGTCACCGTCACGGAACGCACGCGGGAAATCGGGATTCGCAAGGCTATTGGAGCCCGTCGGCGCGATATTCTCCGTCAGTTTCTCATTGAATCGATGATCATCAGCCTGCTTGGCGGCCTGGTGGGCGTGGGTGCGGGCATCGTCGCCGCCCATTACGTGAAATTCCGCAGTTTTTCCGGTCATGTGGAACCATCCATGGTCTTTTTGGCCCTGTCTATCTCCGCGGCGATCGGAATCTTCTTTGGTTATTATCCGGCACGCCGGGCTGCGGCGCTTAATCCCATTGAGGCTTTACGTTATGAATGATCCACCCCTGCGTTCCTCTGATTCCACAAATTTTTCAGGTTCCCTGATACAGCGCCACAACCCGCCGATGAATTTGCGCAACGCAAATCCCGGTTGCCATCAGGGTACCCGCCCCGCGAGCCGGGAGGCCGTCGCAAAGCTCTATCCACCCATGGCCTCCCGGCGCGCCGGGACGCCGCATCTCCCGACTTCCATCTCCCGTCTCTTCTAAGAAAGTCAAGCGGGTGAAAATAGGGGGATGCCAGGGCCGCTATCCAAGCAGCGAGCGTGGCTT
>JABEVA010000128.1 GCA_013044065.1 Phycisphaerae bacterium | reverse complement strand
CGCCCACCCAGGATATCATCGAAGATCGAAAATATATCATCCATCTCCATGTGCTGATAATCATGGACGGCGGTGCCACGCAAGCCATCGTGACCGTATGTATCGTAGAGTTTCCGCTTTTCCGGATCCGAAAGGACCTCGTAGGCTTCAGAACATTCCTTGAATTTGTGTTCGGCCTCCTTATTGCCAGGATTTTTATCAGGATGAAATTTCATCGCCGCCTGACGATAGGACCGTTTAATTTCGTCAGCGGTAGCAGTCCGTTGGACTGAAAGAATATCATAATAATCGCGCTTGCTGGCCATAGGCTTTCAATTCTCGGCGTGAACAACAAGGCCCGGGGATACATTGTATATATCCCCAGGCCTTAGCTTCCGAACCTTCAATTATAGCCGCATCCGGTGGATGAAATCCACTTTCCATGACGGTCAAGATTCAATCATAAGTGACCAAACCAGCAACCGAACACAGCACCGCTTAACGAACGGCTCCGGCAATCTGTTCGTTTTCTTCTTTAAGCTCGGTCACCAGCAAGTCAGTGGTAAGCAACAAACCAGCCACCGATGCCGCATTTTGCAATGCCACTCGGGCCACTTTGGCCGGATCAACAATGCCCATCTTGAACATGTCACCGAACTCACCGGTTGCGGCATTATAGCCCCAGGAGCCATCCTTTTCGAGGATCGTGTTGACGACCACGCTGCCATCTTCACCGGAATTTTCCACAATTTGACGAGTGGGAGCTCGCAAGGCAGAGATAATAATATCGAAACCGATTTTTTCATCTCCACGAGCCTTGGCCTTGGCATCCTCCACAGCGGCAATGGCCCGCAGAAAGGCTACGCCGCCACCAGCGACAATGCCTTCTTCAGCCGCAGCGCGAGTCGCGTGCAGGGCATCCTCCACCCGGAACTTTCGCTCTTTCATTTCGGTTTCAGTGGAACCACCAACGCGCAAGACCGCCACACCACCGGTAAGTTTAGCCAGACGTTCCTGGAGTTTTTCTCGATCATAATCACTGGTTGTTTTTTCGATTTGCAGGCGGATTTGAGCACCGCGAGCTTCAATATCCTTCTTTCGTCCGGCACCTTCAATGATGGTGGTGTTATCTTTATCGATCGACACTTTCTTAGCCCGCCCCAAATCGGTGAGTTCTATGGTATCGAGCTTAGCACCCAGATCTTCACTGATGAACTTGCCACCGGTGACCGTAGCCAGATCGGACATGATGGCCTTGCGCCGATCTCCAAAACCAGGAGCTTTGACAGCACATACCGTCAAAATTCCACGAAGGCGGTTGACCACCAGCGTGGCCAGAGCTTCGGCTTCGACATCTTCCGCCACAATAAGCAGTGGCTTGGCTGCAGCCACGATCTTATTGAGTAGCGGCAGCAGCTCACTGATGGTGCTGATCTTTTTTTCGTAGAGCAAAATGTATGGGTCCTCCAGCACGCACTCCAGCGTGCCGGGATTGGTCATGAAGTAAGGCGAGAGGTAACCTTTATCAAAAGCCATGCCTTCCACAAGATCCACGACCGTTTCAGTACTCTTACCTTCTTCAATGGTCACAACGCCATCCTTACCGACACGATCCAGAGCATCCGCGATTAGATCACCAATGCTGCTGTCGGAATTGGCGGAAATCGTTGCCACCTTGCGCAGATCGTCCTTGCCGTTGACTTTGCGGGACATATCACGAATCGCTTCCGTTGCCGCTTCCACGGCCTTGTCTATACCACGCTTCACAACCACCGAGTTTCCTCCGGTGGTAATGGTACGCAGACCGGCGGAGTAGATTGCTTCCGCCAGAACGGTTGCCGTGGTAGTACCGTCGCCGGCTATATCGTTGGTTTTACCGGCGACTTCGTTGACCAGCTTGGCCCCCATATTCTCGAAAGGCTCGGGCAACTCAACTTCCTTAGCCACCGTCACACCGTCGCGGGTGATTTGCGGCGATCCCCAGCTTTTGGCCAGCACCACATTGCGACCCGAAGGCCCCAACGTGACTTTGACGGCCCCGGCCAGTTTGCTCAGACCCGCCAAGACTTTCTGGCGGGCTTCCCGATCGAACATTAATTGCTTTGCAGCCATGATGATTTACCTCTTTCGTAAGTTCTTTAGACTAGACCACCAAGCCATTGGCGGTGGTTACTGCCATATTGCGCGATTCCACCGAAGGTCACTTGGTTAATACACCCAAGACATCGCTTTCGCGAAGAATAACCAGCGCCTCGTCGTCGACTTTCACTTCAGTGCCGGCGTATTTTCCGTAATACACCTCTTCGCCGACCTTCACGCCAACCGGCGCGCGACTTCCGTTGTCGAGCATTTTCCCTGGACCTACACTGATCACCTTACCACGAGTAGGTTTCTCCTTGGCCGAATCGGGCAACACAATCCCGGATGCGGTTTTGGTCTCTGCTTCACCTGGTTTAACAACGAGACGATCTTCTAATGGATTGATTTTCATGTGTGATATACTCCTGTAAACGAAGGTTTTAAACAAAATTCAGCACGGCAACCGTTGCCGTTCAGCATTACATCATGCCATCCATACCGCCCATGCCACCCATTCCTCCCATACCGCCCATACCGCCCATGCCTCCCATACCACCCATTCCTCCGGATCCGCCAGGACCGCCGCCCGCAGCCCCCTTCGGCTTGGGCTTTTCAACGATGATAGCATCGGTCGTAAGCAACAAAGTGGCCACGCTGGCGGCATTTTGTAGAGCACTACGCTCAACCTTAAGCGGAGTAATAATACCGGCTTTAATCATATCCGGTTCATATTGCAGGCTCAGGGCGTTAAAGCCAAAATTACCTTTGCCCGCAAGAACTTTCTTGACGACCACAGAGCCTTCCTCACCAGCATTTTCAGCGATGCATCGTGTTGGTTCTTGCAAAGCCCGACGGATAATTTCCACACCCGTGGCTTCACCATGGCTATCTGTTTCGAGATTCTCCAGAATGCCGATGGAGCGAAGTAGCGCTGTACCGCCACCAGGCAAAATGCCCTCTTCTACTGCGGCTCGCGTGGCATGTAGCGCATCTTCTACCCGAGCCTTCTTCTCTTTCATCTCCGACTCGGTGGCAGCTCCCACATTGATTTGCGCTACGCCACCGGCCAGTTTGGCCAAGCGTTCCTGAAGCTTTTCACGATCATAGTCCGAGGTGGTGACCGCAATTTCCCGGCGAATTTGTTCAATGCGGCCCTGAATTGCCTTGCTCTGCCCCGTACCTTCGATAATAGTGGTGTTGTCGTTGTCGATTTCAATTTTGCGGGCCTGCCCAAGATCATTTAAGGTGACTTTATCAAGTTCAAGACCCAGGTCTTTCATAATGGCTTTGCCGCCCGTAAGAACCGCTATATCCTCCAACATGGCTTTACGACGATCACCATAGCCAGGCGCTTTCACCGCACACACGCTTAAGATGCCGCGAAGCTTGTTGACGACAAGCGTGGCCAAGGCTTCACCTTCAACATCTTCTGCGATAATGAGCAGTGAACGCTTGGCCTGCTGAATTTTTTCCAGAATAGCCACCAACTTGGTGGCGCTGGAGATTTTATCTTCGTAAATCAGCACATAAGGTTTTTCCATGACCACGGTCATATCATCTTGATTGGTGATAAAATTCGGTGAAATGTAACCGCGATCAAATTGCATCCCTTCCACCACGTTCACGTAGGTTTCCAGAGACTTACCCTCTTCAACGGTAATGACCCCGTCCTTGCCCACTTTTTGAAAGGCGTCAGCCATAATCGAACCAATTTCTTTGTCATTATTGGCGCTGACTGCGGCCACATCGGCAACTTCGTTTTTATCCGCAACATTGAGAGGCTTGCTGAGCTTTTTAAGATTCAGAACCACCGCCTCAACGGCACGGTTGATCCCACGAGCAAGCGCATTAGCATCCGCACCGGCAGCGAGATTGCGATAGCCTTCCTTAAAAACAGCTTCCGCGAGCACCGTGGCGGTCGTGGTGCCATCACCAGCCACATCGCTGGTTTTGGTGGCTGCCTCTTTGACCAGTTGTGCGCCGACATTTTCAAATTTGTTGTGAAGCTCTATTTCTTCGGCAACGCTTACCCCATCTTTGGTTACCGTTGGCGCACCCCAGCCCTTGTCCAAAATTGCATTACGACCGCGCGGCCCAAGCGTGCTTTTTACTGCCGCGGCCAGCTTCGTTACACCTTCCAACAAACTTTTACGAGCTGATTCATCGAAAGATATCTGCTTCACTGCCATTCTATGGACTCCTTTTATGAGTAAGTTATCTGCCGGAAACACCGCGTTTCATTTCCGGTTTACCATACCGGATACGGGCATCTCACCCTTGCAATGGGTTTTGCCAAAGAGGCGTTGGCCTCGAACGTCGCCGGGATAGCCCGAAGAGCCGCCTCTACCGCAGAAGCACTTAAGCAAGACGGATGCCAACCTTATTTTTCCACCTCAGTCAAACAACATAAGCCTTAATCTTTACAGGATGTTACAAAATCAAACCCAGAACAATCTGCGGAAGCTTTTACATGTAACTATGCTGCCTCCTTGGCAGGAATTAACCCTCGACACATGACAGTCCGTTGTCAAAACGGCAGACCGTGGACGAAAAAGCAGCGCCGATTACAGGTCCCTTCCAAGGTACCAGCGATGGCTAACTATGGCTGATGCGTACCAGATTGGCCAGAGTGTTTTGCGCTTGGTGCGAAGCGATGGCCTCGGCGGCCATCTTTATCCCATCGCGAATACTTTGAGCCTTCCCCGCCACCCATAAAGCCGCACCCGCATTCAGCAGGACAATGTCACGAGCGGGTCCAGCCTGACCGGCGAGTATCTCGCGGATCAGGCCTGCTGACGCCGCGGGAGAATCAATCCGTAGGGCATCGGACTTTGCCGTAGCCAATCCGACATCCTCAGGTACGAGTGCAAAACCGCGCACATCCTTGCCATCGAAGAGGGATATTTGGGTTGGGCCTCCTATGGAAAGCTCACAGAGAAATCCCTCCGCGGGATCCTGCCCGCAAACCACCATGGCCCGTTTGGCACCCAGCCGCATCAACGCGGTAAGTATTTTTTCGGTCAGCGCTGGTCTAGGTACCCCGGCAAGTTGTCTTCTGGCACCGGCGGGGTTGATCAGCGGCCCCATGAGATTGAAGATTGTAGCTAAACCGAGCACCTTGCGGGCGTGGGCCACATTACGCATCGCCGGGTGATGTTGCTGCGCAAAGGCGAAGCAGATGCCAACCTGCTCCAGACATTTTTTTTGGATGCCAGGAGATGCCTCCACATGGACCCCCAGTACCCGTAATACGTCGGCACTACCACTGCGGCTGGTCACCGCTCGATTGCCATGCTTTGCGACGGGCACACCGCACGCGGCTGCGACCAGAGCGGCGGCGGTGGATACATTAAAAATGCGCGACCCGGTTCCGCCGGTCCCGCAGGTATCGATGACCTCAGGTGGAGCCTCAATCGGAACAACATAGCGACGCATGACCTGAGCCGCTCCAGCCAGTTCGTCCACTGTTGGTTCACGCATGGCCAGCAGGGCCAGAAATGCGCCTACCTGAACCGGTTCCGCCTGCGCAGAGATAAGATGCTCAAATGCCTGTTGGGTTTCCGCCTCGGAAAGTGTTGCGCCAGCTACCAGCTTTGCCAAGATATCTTTCATGCTCATCCAAATTTGACCACGCAAGACACCATCAACCGCGAACCACATGCGCTCCCGGTCCCGGAGCGGTGGCAAAAATGCCCGGCTTTTTTCCGCAACGCAAGGGATATTCCCGCTCCAAAACATGCGTCAATGGAGTAATCGCCTCTTTCTTGGCCAGCACCACAATACACCCCCCAAAGCCTCCGCCGGTCATGCGCGCACCGAAGACCCCGCTGACGGAGCGGCTCAGGTCCACCAGAGTATCAAGTTCCGGACAACTAACCGCATAGTCATCACGCAGACTGGTGTGGGAAGCGTACATTAAACGGCCACATGCGGCGTAATCCCGCTTCTGCAAAGCTGCAGCAAAATCCAGAGCTCGTTGATTTTCACTTACCACGTGTCGAGCTCGCTTGAACACCACCGGGTCCATGGAGGCTTGCCCTTCCTGCAACATGGGCATCGTCACATCACGCAGGGCCTTCACGATTGGATACGTCTTAGCCAAAGCGACGACGGCGGCTTGGCACTGAGATCGGCGATCTTTGTATTCCCCAGCAACCAGTTCGTGCTTGACATGGCTGTTGACGATCACAACGCAAACCGTTGGATCATCCAGTGGAATCTGGCGGTGAGATTGATCGCGGCAATCCAGCAACATGGCGTGACCAGCCTTGGCCATGGCAGAAATAAATTGATCCATAATGCCGCACGGCGTTCCCGCATAATGATGCTCAGCCCATTGGCAGGCCAGGGCCATTTCCACCGGAGGCATGATTTGGCCCCAGGCACTCAGCAGAGCTAGCGCCGTCGCCACCTCAAAAGCGGCGCTGGATGAAAGTCCACCGCCCAGCGGAATATCACTCTCAGCCAGAATATCAGCCCCCAGGCCGGTATGCCCCTTTTGGCGCAGAGCCTCACAGACCCCCTTGGCGTAAAGCGACCATGCAGGCGGGTCTTTTTTGACCGGCCCCCCAATGGAAAACACGGCCATTTGCTGCTGTGCAGTACTGAACAAGCGAATAACATGGTCACCTCGGCGGCGCAGCGCCATGGCAGTGACCCGCTCAATAGCCATGGGAAAGACGAAACCATCATTATAATCGGTATGTTCGCCGATCAGGTTGACACGCCCTGGGGCTCGCACCTCTAGAAT
>JABEVA010000127.1 GCA_013044065.1 Phycisphaerae bacterium | reverse complement strand
GGACGGCGCGAGATCGGCAGCGTGACCTCGGCGGCATGGTCGCCCACCTGCAAGCGCAACATCGCGCTCGCCATGCTCGATACACCCCATTTTGAGACCGGACGTCAGGTGTGGGCGGAGATCTACATCAATCGGGAGCTGGTCTGGGAGCGTCGCATGGTGCCGGCGGCCACAGCACGGTTGATGGTAACAAGGAGCTTGACGGCGGCGGAAGTGGCGGCGGCACCTGGTGCGCTGCCCGCCGGCCGGCCTGCATCCGCCGGCCCAGCCGTGGCGGGTGCGGCGGTGGTTTGATCGGCCTGGCGCGATGGATTGGTATACGTATCGCCACCCTGCAGCGGCTTAAAGCCAGCGGCCATCCGGATTTCATTGGGGCTAAGCACGCCGGCCTGAATGGCAATTTGCACTTTTTCCAGGTCGAAGGTTTCATCGGCCGGTACCGGATTTTCCGCCGCCAGAAACAGCCGCGGACCGTAGCGCGATACCAGCATTTCATTGAGTTTTTGTTCCAGAATTAAAACCCGCGGCAAAATTGTGTTGCGGGCGTAAAGGGTCAGGCTGGCCTGCATGTTGGCATAGGTGGAATCTTTGGATAGCAGGGCTTCGGGCACCCCAAAGGCGTTGGCCAGACGTTTGAGGCTTTCCTGGCTGATTTTAAGAGGGCCCAGGTCTGTGGGCGGGTAACGTGCGGGCACAAAGGTACCGGCCTGTTCGGCCACCAGTATGCGTCCGTTGCCGCCGCGTTTGAATTTCTGATTCCAGAGTTCTTCCGCCCGGCGGGATTCCTGACGGGTGATGTGTTCCTGCGGCACAAAGGTGCCGTCAATGCGGGCCCGGTTATCCAGCAACTCATTTTGATAGAGGCTGTATTTGCTGGCCAGTTCCGCCTGCAGGTACGCGGAACGCAGCGGGGCGTGGCGGCCGCCATACGGGTCTTCCACGGCGGGAAAGCGAAAATCCAGGACATTGTTTTTCGCCAGGGTAAGCCAGTTGCCTTGCAGTGCCGGCATGTATTTGTAGCCGACCACCGCCAGGTCGTTATCGCGCAGCGGCATAACACGTTGCGTGGGCAGTATTTTGATTTGCCGGACCGGCTCAAAAAGCCCGGGCTCCAGCAGCCAATATGCCCCGCCGAACACTTCCATGTACACGCCGGTCATATACCGGAGCTGATAGCCGTTGAGGCCGTCGTTATCCCGTTCCAGCAGATTGATAATGGGGTGATCGGTAATTTCCTCGATATCATCGACGCGGGCCAGCCGCCCGGCCAGATTCGGATTGCCTTTGAGCCGGCGCAGTTCCGCCGCCTGCACGGGCCGGGAGGGAAATGGGCGGATGTGTTTCTGGTTCGGCCCGGGCTGGGCATAGAGGCGCAAACGCACCCGGGCCACCGCCGCGGCATTCCAATTGGCGCAGGTATACGCCAGATCATTGGTGAGGTATTCCAGCATGAGTTGGGCATCGGTGGGAATGGGCCGTCCGCCCAGATTGGTTAAAAACGGAGATCCGATGGGAATCCAGTAATCGCCGGTGGATTTTGTGGTTTGCGTCATGGCATTGTGTTAGCCGCTTCATGGCAGGGGATATTGCCGGTGCCCATAGTAAAAAGGGGTCAGGTACCTTTAATGGGGGTAAAATCCGCTTCCAGTGCAACGGCGGCAGATCGTTCCAACGGCGGACGACCCCGCAAACGCAGCGAGGATTCCAACCCCAGACGACTCGCGGTGTCGAGAGTCCAGGACCGCGAACCGAATGGCCGACCACGCCGCGACGCCAGACGCAAGGCCTCCAACTGGGCGGCATCGGGAATTCGGTTCACCGATACCAACCAGTCCGACGGTTGTGGCACGGGCCAGTCGGAAAGCCAGTGCCGGTCCGCCACCGGGACGTTCGCTCGCTGCCAGAGGCTGCCGTAGGGCCACTTTTCCGCGGCGGACACCAGCTTGGCCCGCAGGGCATTTTGCTCCACGTATCTAAACACCTTCAAAATATGCCCGTCACCCTGCACCGGGAACGACTTGAACCGCCCCTGATACAAATGTCCATGGCCTGTGGTGCCGTGGCAGGCGTGCCAGCGACGGGTATGCGTGAGCGTCAACCATTGCATGAACGCGGAGACATCATCGCCCTGCCGCTGCCGCGGCCACAGGCACAGGTGCCAATGGTTGGGCATCAGGCAATAGCAGCACAGACGCATGGAAAAACGCTCCAGGGCCTGGCGCAAAATCATTTCAAAGGCCGCGTAATCCGTGGCCGTTGCAAAAATATCCGCCCGCGCATTGCCCCGGTTGAGCACATGGTAAACCTGGTTGCCGACAAACTTTCGTTTTGCGCGTGCCATACCGTAAGGATAAGCCAGCGCCATGGTCGGCGTCAAATAAAAGGTACCTGACCCCTTTTTCCGGCTCGTCCCAGCGTGCTATAATCATATAGGAATCGGAAGATGGTAATGGAATGGAGGTGCACGTTGCCCGATAACATTGGTGTGTCGTCGGTGTGGTACCTTTTTTAAGGAGGACTCCAACCATGAAGTCCAAACAACATATTGCCGTCATTGCCGCGGCGGTGATTACAGCAGTGGCACTTTCGACGCTGATGGGCGGCTGCTATTGGCATCATCCGGAGCACAGGGATTATCACGGCGACCATCGCGATCATGGCTACCATCATGACAGCTACAACCCGCGGCCAGTGGCCGGGCCACGGGTCATACACCTTGGATAATGGCCGCAGGCCGGCGGTTAAGGCCATCGGCGAGAGGGTGCAGTTATCGGTGACGGATGGTTTCACCGACACCGCAAGGCTGGCCTGATGAAAACCTCCGCCAAAACCAAGTTTTGCCCCCAGCGGATTCTGTGGCGCGTGCGAGGCCGACGGCCATCGGGATCACCGCATGCCCCAACGGGGCAACATCATATAGCCCGGCGTTGCCCGCGCCGGGGCTACGCCGGGAAACCGGCACCCCACCAACCAAACCCTGAAAGGGTTTCAGCGGTTGCCAGCGCAACAAATTTATGGTTTGCGCGGATAGCAATTCTACGCCCGAAAGCCCCCTTTTTCATCAGGCCACCGCAACGCTGTTGGCTGGGTCTTGCGCAGCAGACAAAATAGTTGAATAGCACGCGGGCTGCGGCCATCGGCGGGTTTGTTGGGGTGGCCATGACGATGTGGCTCTTCAGCGGCTGGGCGTGCCGCGGCATGTTTGCCCCAGGGCCGAAGGCCCTTCAATGGATCAACCAGTACCAAAGCTGCAGCGCCAGCCATACCAGGCACACCAGCCAAAGCGATCCGATGATGATGCCGCCGGTCCATTTCATTCTGGTGCTGATACATGCACCCGCGGCGGCCTGCTCACGACACCGGTCCAGAACCAGGGTGGGAATCATTCGCCGCACCGCCAGGAATCCCAACGGCAAAATCACCAGATCATCCACCAGCCCAAGAATGGGTATGAAATCGGGAATCAAATCCAGTGGGCTGGCCGCATAGACGACCACCGCACCCGCAGCCACCTTGGCATACCAAGGGGTGGCCGGATGGCGGATTGCCAAGTACATCGTCAATACCTCGCGGTGCAAACGGCGCGAGCGGTATTTCAGGCGGCTCAACATATTGGGCTTACGGATGGCCATTATGAACCATCATACACGGGGCTGGCCGACAGGTGAAGTTTTCGCGGAATTCTTAACAGGGCGGCACGGGCGTGCCGCGGCGGATTGCCCATACCGCCGAAGGCTCGGCGGAATTGCGCACCGGGCTGGCCCCGTTGGGCAAGGCTGGTTTGGCCATTGAAACCAACTGTGGTCCCGCGGTGGAACGCCTGTTGGATATGGGACTTCCGGCCGAGTTGCGGGTAGTTGGTGAGCGGGTGCAGAAGGCGGAAAACGATCTGAAGAATGCAGCCGGGGGCAGACGAGCAAGCGGAACATAAAAAGGGCCGGTGCGGGCCGAAAAGCCACCCCATCCGCTCTTGGTTACCTTCGTTCCCTCTTCCGTTATTAGCCTGTACAATCTGTGGATCCCCTCGTCGTCGCTACTTTGCTTCCTTCGTTTCCTCCCTTTTCCACAGCAAACGAACGAGGGAAACTGTTAAAAGATGTGGGTAAAGCTAAGGCCAAAACCTGGGCGGTTATTCGGCACCGGAGGAGATATTTGCGTTTTCGAGCTGGTGCTCCACCAAGAGGGCGCTGACCGCGTATTTCGTGGAGAGTCGTTCAATAACGTCGTCGCCGGGGTGCAAGGCCGCTTCCGAGGCCAAGGCTGCGCGCGGCGCGAGCAGTTCCGCAGCGAATGCCCTTGCCGCCTGCTGGTCCCAGGTGTGCGCTTCGGTTATCAATCGGGTGCCACGCCCGCAACTGCAGGCAGCGTGGAAAAGGCCGCGAGCTTGCAAAAACCGCAGGCTGTCCAGACGGGGCGGCTTCGGTCCGGCCATTATAGCTTCTTGGTTGGATGCCCATCCCACAACCGCACGCACCTTGCTGCTGGGCAGATGCTTGCGCTCAGCAAAGGAAAACCTCGTCCCGCCAAGTTTTTGCGCGATAGCTTCAATGGAATCCACCGGCTGGCTTGGGCCAAGGCCCGCGATTTTGCGAACGTTCCGGGCTATCTGGTAGCCCGAGGAGACTGCACTGGATAAAGGGGATTCATCGAAAAACTCCATTTTCGGCGACTTTCCAAGAGCGAGGTCCATTTCGGTGCCCCGAACCCACTTCCAAGCCTCAACCGCCTCCACGGCCTCTGCGGCCTCAAGGAAATCACCGACAATGGGCCGTTCGGTATCATTTCCAAGATCTGTTTCCAACAGGGACACCAGGGATGATTCCCATGAGCCGCATTGGTAAGGATCCAAGCCCATTCGTCCGGCAGCGCGGCAGAATGCGATTTCCGACGCGTCGGCCTCAATG
>JABEVA010000126.1 GCA_013044065.1 Phycisphaerae bacterium | reverse complement strand
GGTGGAAGGGTGCATGGTTGGTGGTGGGTATTAAAGTGCGGCCGGCCGGGAAAGCGAGCGGGATTTTCGGTGCCGTAGTTAAAACTTTTATAATCGCGATCAAATAACCAGTCTGGCGGGGAATAATAAAGGCCAACTTTCAAGCCATGGCGGCGGCACGCTTCCACGTAGGGTCGCACCAGATCTCGTCCGGCCAGGTGAGTTTGTACGCCCAAACTGCTGTAACGGCTTGGCCAGAGTGTGTAGCCATCGTGGTGCTGGGTGGTGAGCACCGCATATTGAAAACCAGCATCGGCGGCGGCTTTGAGCCATAAGTCCGGGTTGTAGCGATCGGGCTGAAAGCGCGGGGCCAACGCCCAATAATCCTCGGGAGTGATTTTGTTTTTACCTTGCGCGGCGGCATCCCAGGGAGTATTGGCGATCATGCCCCAAGATAAATCAATGCCGCCATGCACGCTGGCGATTCCCCAATGGATAAACAGGCCCAAGCCGGCGCGGGGGAACCATTGTGCTTCGGGGTGGGTGGTGTGGGTATTGGCTGGTGACGCTTTCATGCCCAAGGCGGCGTGCTGTGCGTCCGCAGCGGCAGCGGGGTTGTTTTCAACGGGTGTGGTCATGGCGTTTATGGTCCTTTATCAACGAGCGTTTTTGGGGCTAGTCATCCTGTCAAAACACCAGGGGAATGTCAAGGCAAAAGCGTTACCCACTGAATGCGGAAGAGGAGGATTTGAAGATATCGCAAAGTGGGCCTAGAATGATGAAAATCCCGCGGGAATGACCGGCGGTTTGCAGGAGTAGGATATTTTGATGAATCGACGCACAATAACGGTGGTGGTTGTCTTCGCGGCGGCGATGGGGTTTTTTCTGGCGGAAGCACTTTTACCGCTCCATTCCAAAGCAGATGCCGTGCACCTTGCTCCGGCCCAGCAGGCGGCGATGGCGGCGGAGAAAGCCCGGTTGCGGCAACTGGAAGGGGTGTTACGTCCCGACTTCAAGCAACTTCAAGCGGCGATGCCGGATGCGGCAGCCATGTTGAACGCCCAATCTCGTGCGGCTTTGGCCCCCAAGGTTCTACCGCTTTTCAAAAAGGCCCTGATTGTGCTGGATGGCTTCATCAAAAAGTACCCGCACGAAAGCAATGGGGTGCGGGAATTGCGGGACCATTTTCTGGGCATGTCGGTGGTGTTTGGTGATGCTCAGGCGAAGGCGGCGCTGGAAGCTGCTGCTGCCGGGGGCACTCGGCGGAACCGATTAACGGCCCAATTGGAGTTAATGCAGGCCTCATGGTTGCTCCAGGCACACGACGCGGCAGCACAGGAAAAGACCTTGGCAACCATGACGATTTTGGCCAAGGCCAACCCGACCAGCGATCAAATTTCGCGCACGCTTTACACCATGCGGGAATTTGGGGCCGCCAACAACGCGCTCCGAGATCAGGCCATGCACATTATTGTGCATCACCTCACGGGTCCACTGGCGCAGATGATTCAGGAATCGCAGCACCGCCAGGCCGTCTTGAATGACTTTCAAGGTAAATCGGTCACGGTACGCGGTCGCTTACTGGGGGGGAAAACTTTTTCCACAAAGGTGTGGAAGGGTAAGGTGGTGATAGTGGATTTTTGGGCCACTTGGTGTCCGCCGTGCCGCATGAGTCTGCCCGGATTGGAAGCCCTCTACAGCAAATATCATGGTCATGGTCTGGAGGTTCTGGGTATTTCCAATGACCGCACAGCAGGGGCACTGCGGACATTTCTGAAAGCCAATCCGAAAATCGCCTGGCCGCAGATGTTTACACCCCATTCGGATTGGAACCCACTGACCGAAAAGTATGGCGTGAGTGGCTTTGGCATTCCCGTTCAATTCATCATCGACCGCCAAGGGGTGGTGCGGCGCATCGTCAAAGGCTTCGACCCGTCGAAGGAAGCGGGCAATGTAGCCCTGGTTAAAAAGCTGCTGGCAGAAAAATAGGATCCACTTGGTTCTGTTGAGATGCCGGATGGACCGGCTTGCGTTACAATCCTGCCATGCCAAAGATCGATATTCAGTTACCTGTGGTGGCGTTGCGTGATTATTCAGTCCACGTTGACTCGGGCCTGCTGGGGAGGCTGGGGAAATTGGTGCGTCAGATCGCACCGGCTCCTGTTTGTGCCCTGATCACGGATTCGGTGGTGGCCGAGCTCTACGGACAACAGGCCCGCGACTCACTGGAACAGGCTGGATTCAAAGTGACCATGTTCGTATTTCCGGCGGGGGAATCTTCCAAAACCACCCGCACGGTGGAGGCCGCCTACGATGTTTTGCTGACTGCCCGCCCGGAACGCCGCAGTCCGGTAGTCGCCTTGGGGGGGGGCGTAGTGGGAGATTTAGCCGGGTTTGTCGCAGCTACTCTTTTGCGTGGCGTGCCGTTCGTTCAGGTACCAACCACGCTTTTAGCCGCAGTGGATGCCAGTGTCGGCGGCAAGGTGGGGGTTGACCATGCGCACGGTAAAAATATGATCGGCGCGTTTCACCATCCGTGTGCGGTGCTCATGGATGTACTGACGCTGGGCACTTTGCCCAAAATTGAACTCCAGTGCGGACTGGCGGAATGTGTCAAACATGCCATCATACGCGATGCGGGTCTCTTTGATTTTATTGGTGCTAATCTGCCGGCAATTTTGGCCGGCAACTCCGACGTGCTTGCGGAACTGGTGGCCTGGAATGTGCGCATCAAATCAGCCATTGTGATGGCAGACCCTTATGAACAGGGTGAGCGTGCTGTTCTAAATCTTGGTCATACTTTCGGCCATGCGCTGGAAACCTTGGCCGGGTATAAGGGCTTGAAACACGGACAGGCGGTCGGCCTTGGTACCATGGCCGCCAGTACCATGGCCCGCAATCGCGGCATTCTGGAAGAAACCAGCCATAAGAAAATCGAGGCTTTACTGCGCCGCATTGGTCTGCTGGAAGCGCCGCCTGCTGTGGATATTACCGCGGTCATGGCGCTCATGGATGGCGATAAAAAAGTTCGCGATGGCCGACTGCGACTGATATTGCCCACGGCGATCGGAGCTGCGGAAATTATTTGCGACGCCCGACCCGATGAAATTGCCGCCGCGCTGGAAGCCATTGCTTCACCGTTAAACCGTGGAGAAGGGCGATGAGCCAACTGGAAGCACCCGTCGGTTCGCCGGTACCGGACTTGCGTGAGGTGGTACTGGCGAGGCTGCATCTGCGGGCCAGACCCGGCCTAGGTCCGGTGTTGATTCAACGGGCCATCAGGGCCCTGGGTTCACCGCAACGCGTCCTCGCGGCCGACGCAGGCGAGCTGTCGCAAATAGAAGGCTTAGGTGCTCAACGAGCCCAGATGATCGTGGGGGCCGGGCGGGATAACGTGCCGGAAAAGTTGCTCGATGAGTGTGCGCAAAGCGGAATCACGATCCTTTGTCCGGAAGATGCTCGCTGGCCGATGCATCTGCGCACCATTGCGGATCCGCCGGTGGTGCTATTTATGCGTGGCCGGATATTGCCGGAGGATAATAAGGCTGTCGGCGTGGTCGGCTCACGTCGTTGCACGCTTTATGGGCGTGAGCAGGCCCAGAAGTTTGCTTCCGATCTGGCCGCATCGGGCTTAACTGTAATCAGTGGGGGGGCGCGCGGCGTCGATACCGCGGCTCATTGCGGGGCTTTGCGGGCAGGTGGTCGCACCGTGGTAGTGCAGGGTTGTGGTTTACATCATTGCTATCCGGATGAAAATGCCCAACTTTATGAACAGATCATTGGCGAGGATCGGGGAGCGGTGATTAGTGAAATGTTGCCGGACGAACCACCGCTGCCGGAAAACTTTCCGCCCCGAAATCGGATCATCGCGGGTATGTCTTTGGGAATTCTGGTCATTGAAGCGAACCTTAAAAGTGGTTCATTGATTACCGCCCGTCTGGCGGCTGATGACTACGGCCGTGAAGTTTTTGCCTTACCCGGTCGTGTGGATTCACCGGCCAGTGCCGGTACGCACCATCTGCTTAAAACCGGGTCGGCCTCGCTGGTGGAGAATGCCGAGGATGTCGTGTTGATCCTGGGTGGACAATCCACGGTGCCGCCGAATATGTTCGCCACGGCCAACCCGGACGATCCAGCAGAGCTTCAGGCTTCCACTGTGGCGTTGACACCGGAACATTCTACCCCTGCGACACGTGTGGTTGTCACAAACGCCAGAAGGCGGATCGCTCCGGCAGCACCCGCAGACCCGCCGGCCCAACCGCTCACGGGAGTGCAGCAGAAGATCGTCGAAGTTCTGGGGGCGGGTGAACTGGACGTGGATGCGATCTGCGATGCCACCACATTAAAGGCGGCGGTGGTGCTCTCGGAATTGACGTTTTTACAGATTTCCGGCCAAGTCCAACGGATCAGCGGGCATACGTACGCTCGATCCGGCAAAAATTAAAAGGATTCATTCATGGCAAAAGTAAAGGCGAACAAGGTTGCGGTGTATGTCTTCCGGCAAAGCGCTGGAGAAACTGAATTTTTGCAGTTGCGGCGCGCTGTCCAAGCCGCTGAATATGCCAGCACCTGGCAAGTGGTGTATGGCGGCATCGAGAAAGGGGAGGCGGCGGCCACAGCAGCTTGTCGCGAATTGCGGGAAGAAACCGGTTTGGTGCCTCTGGAATTCTTTCAGGTGCAATACGTTGAGACATTTTACAGCCGTAGCAGGGATCGGGTGGTACTGATGCCGGTATTTGCGGTGCGGGTGGCTAAGACCGCGCGTCCGGTTCTCAATATAGAACACGACGATTTCCGGTGGATTCCACTGGCAGAAGTATCAGAGAAATTTATTTGGCGCAGCCAGCGGGAAGCCATCGCCATTATTCAAACCGATATTCTGACAGGCAGCCTCGCCGCCAAGCTGTTGCGTATTGAGCAAAAGCCGGGCTAATCACATTTTTCAAAGCCGGCATGTGATGAGCAAGGCTGCCGGCTCTGATCAGGGGCCAGGCCGAGGGCGGTTCACTGAAGGCCCGCCTCCACGCCGGGTGGGATATTCTAAAACGCGCCACTCGGTTAAACTACGCCTCGCTTGCCAGGCTCAGGCGGCAGGTGGTCGCTGTGCAGGCATTTTGAATCGCATGAATTGTCGCCGATGGGGTATGAATAATGGCCAAGCCAGCTAAAACAGAGGGAGCGTTTCGCCGGGACATCGGTGTCATTGGACTGCTTTATGCGAGTTTGGGGGGGATTATTGGTTCTGGCTGGCTGCTGGGGCCGCGTAATGCCGCCATGCAGGCAGGGCCATTGAGTATATTCTCCTGGATTTTTGGCGGCGTGGCCATTTTGCTGCTGGCGCTGGTCTATGCGGAATTGGCCACCATGTTTCCGCGCAGTGGAGCGGTGGTGCATTTCCCGCGTTTCAGCCATGGCTCCTTTTTGGCGAGAATCTGGAGTTGGGTACTGTTTTTGGGCTACGTAGCAATCGCTCCGGTGGAAGTGGTTGCGGTGATGTCTTATGCCAACAGCATTCCACAGATACACCATTATCTGCCGCCGCTGGTAGGTGCGGCCAATCATCAGGTGACGGCTTTGGGCCTGGGAGCATGCGTGATCCTGCTGGTGATTTTTACAGCGATCAACCTCTTTGGCATTCGCTGGGCGATGCGCTTAAATAATGCGGCGGGATGGTGGAAGTTGGCCATTCCGACGTTGACGGTGATTTTGCTGTTGGTCAACGCCCACCATGTCGGCAACCTGAAAATTGCC
>JABEVA010000125.1 GCA_013044065.1 Phycisphaerae bacterium | reverse complement strand
GCTCTTCCGCGTTCGCTCGCCACTACTGACGGAATCGATTTCTCTTTATTTTCCTGCAGGTACTTAGATGTTTCAGTTCCCTGCGTTCGCTCGCACCCGCCTATGCATTCAGCGGGCCGTGAATGAGTTACCTCATTCGGTGATCTCCGGATCACAGCCTGTTTGCCGGCTCCCCGGAGCATATCGGAGGCTACACCGACCTTCATCGCCTCTGTACGCCAAGTCATCCACCGTATACCCTTAGTAGCTTGACCACAATGATTTACAATCGTCTATCATTGTCTTCAAACCACCTTTGAGTAACTATGGCGACTACATTCAATGGGTAGAATGTAATCGTTTTTCTAGCGCTCTTGACATCGTGGGTCGCCAACCACCGGAAACCCGGCTGATCCCCACCGCGCTTTACCGCAGTTTCAATAGCCTTGCATCCAGCGTTACCGACTCACGATTTAATATGAGCTTGGATTTGTGTAGTTTTTAAAACCACATCACGCAATCTTCACTTGTCAAAGAACGTCCAACGAAATTCATCAAGTCGTCGGCACTTACTCAATCGACGGACGCAGCCACCATTGAGCAGGTGCGGAAAACCAGACACCACCACAGCCTACTTGCGGCTCTATTTCAGTTGTATCATTGGCACATCGACTTCCGCCGATGGCCCCCTTTTAGTGGGAATCCGAATCAGGCGGGATTTTATACGATGCATGCCAACAATGGGTTAATTGGCAACCGCAGCTCCTTATTTAAGTCAGCCTTGAACCCCGGCAATCATTTTCCGGCGGGTCACGTTTGGCCAGCTTTTTTTCCATTTCCTTTCGCCGGAACTTTCCGGTTTTACAAGCTATTGGTCATCGGCTAACACAAGCGTTTGGCAACAGACCAACTTCTTAAATTTTTGCTCTCACTTCTTTCATCAGTTATTTATTCTAACCTGCCATCCGCAGGTTGGCAAGCCAACGCCTTTTACCTTGGCTCGCTTGCATACATTAACTTTAGCCGACCCTAACGGCTATGTCAAGTCGCGCTTGCTATCTCTTAACAACCACTGCCACTCCTCATTGGCCATAACCATAACCGGTCCAAGTCTCCGCGTCAACTCGGAACACTTGCAGAGTTTAACCGGGCCGGGGAATTGCGTCAACCGTTGGCCGCCGCGTCCAGCCAACAGCCCTGGACTGGCCTGATGAAAACCTGGAACCCGGCGCGGCTGTGGCCGCAGGAGTAAGGAGTCAGGAGGCAGAATTAGAAATTTTTGGAACGCTCCGTGGGTGAGGGGGTTTGAGGTGAGCGGCGGGGTGAGCGGTTGGCGGGGATTTTGTCTGCCCGGCGGAAGTCCACTGGGCCGCGGTCCCGAAAATCTTCGGGACCGGGCTCAATGGTGGCGCAATCCCGAGGTCTCGGGACGAATGAAAGGTGGCGGATATTTTCGTCAGGCCGGCCCTGGACCAGAGCATTACAAGGTTTCCAAAGCTCGTGGAAAACTGCCCAGCACGGCCAACTGCAGGCAGTGCTTTTGGGCCTCAGCCAAGGCCTTGGTCACGGGCGGATCTTCCGCATGGCCTACCAGATCGGTGAAGAAATAATATTCAAAATTCCGCTTCTGGCTCGGACGGGTGTCGATGTTGGTGAGGTTGATCTGGTGGTTGCGAAACACTTCCAGCACATCCACCAGCGCGCCACTTTTATGGGTGGTGGTAAAAATAATGGACGTTTTATCATCGCCACTGCGTTTAGCCGGCGCGCGGCCAATGATGAGAAAGCGTGTAACATTGTGCGGATTATCTTCAATGTTGGCAAAGAGGGTTTTAAGCCCGTAAACTTCCGCCGCCAGGGATGAACCAATCGCCGCGGTTTTGTCTTCCCGGGCCGCCATTTCCGCAGCCTTGCTGCTGGAACCGACGGCAATGCGCTGGGCCTCGGGCATGGTGGCATTGAGCCACCGGCGACACTGATCCAACACTTCCGGCTTACTGTAAATGGTTCGGATATCGGCCGCCTCGCCGCGGGCCAGCAGATGGTGGTGAATGGCAATGAGCACCTCGGCCACAATGGTAATGTTGCGGTGCTCCAGAAAGGCATCCATCGTTTCCACAATGCCGCCGATGGTGGAATTTTCGATGGGTGCCAGGCCCAGATCCGCATGGCCGCGCCCAACCTCGTCAAAGACGGCGGCGATATCCACCACCGGAACATGATCCACCGAAGAGCCAAACTTCTTTTTTGAGGCCAAATGGGAAAAACTGCCCTGTGGTCCTAAAAATGCAATCCGCAGGGGTTTTTCCAGAGCAAAACTGCCCGACATCAGCTCGCGGTAAATGGCCTCAAGACACGTATCGGGCAGCGGACCGCCCTGCTGGCGGTTCACCCGACGAATTCGCTCCAGCACGGCTTTTTCCCGATCCGGCGCATAAATGGGCGTATTGGCCTGATGTTTGATCTTACCTATTTCAACCACGATGCGCGCACGGGAATTGAGCAATTCAACAATGCGGCGGTCCAACTCGTCTATCTGCCCCCGCAACGGAGCTAATGAATCATCATCGACCATAAACCACCTCGTTATCGAAGCCGAATCGTAAGCGGACCCGACACCTAGGGCAAGCGCTGCCACCACAGACCAACAGGCCGGGCGTGGCCGAACATGGCTTGGTCGTGAGCTGTTGGCTGTGGGTATGGTGACCGGCCGATCAACCGATCCGCGTGGGTAACTCTCAAGGAGTACACTGGTACAAAATGCCCCGGTTCCTTAGGGCCTTAGCGCCGATAGGGCAATTTCACCTGGCCCGCCCACAGCACCGCCAGCATCACGATAATCCCGATCCACAGCAGCAGTGGAGCCAGGCTCAGTGGAGCATCTTTTCGTCGCGGCTGCCACTTGACACCGGCGATGTCACGCTGGTGGGAACCCGCAACATTTATCCAGCGCACATTTTTCCACGGACAGCGATACACGTGGGCGGTCGCCGGGAAATACGGTCCCGCCAGAGCCGGCCCATTGAGCATTCCAATAAAGATATTTCGACCGAATTGACGCTCGGTAACAGTCGCGGCCACAGCCTCTGGACCGGCGAGCTTGATCGTCGCCTGATATTCTCCCGGCCCAATCTGGCGCAGGGGAATCTGCCCGGCGGCCGCGGGTGAAGATGCCACCAACCGCATGGATAG
>JABEVA010000124.1 GCA_013044065.1 Phycisphaerae bacterium | reverse complement strand
TTCAGTGGGATTGAATTGCGGGGAATAGGGCGGCAGGGATTTGACCTCCAACCAGTGGCGGTTGTGGCGGAACCACGTCCAGACGTCCCCGTCTTTGTGGTAGGAGGCGTTGTCTTGAACCAAAATGGCCCCGCGTCGTCGATAGCGCGGGGCGATTTGTTGTTGCAGGAAATTCAGGTAGGTTTGGCCATTAAACACTTGGTCGCGCTGGTAAAGGAAGCAATTGTCTTGCAACTCTCTTCCCTCTTGCGATCAAGGCAGGCAAAACCTCCGCCGATCTACGGAACACCACCTCAATTTGCCGGCCCGTAAAACCTCAAAAGCGGACATTTTAACTTTGGCTAAGTAGAGGACATTTTAACTTTGGCTTGACACCACCGAAAAGCACCATTGACAATGGGGCACCGACGCTTAAAGTTAAGCGGGCGAATGAAAATCCATGAAGGATCCATCATGATTTCGGCTCAAGCGAAAGCCAAAACTCAAAGATCGGCAAGCCCGGCCGCAACAATCAGTGCGGCTTCCCGCGAGATCCTGCGGCGGCTGGCGGGCGAGTTGGGGGCCATCGCCGCTGCGCCGGGCCATTCCGAGACCGCTCGGCTTTGGACCCAACTCAATGATTTGCAATCCGTGCGTCCCATGGTCTGGATCAATGAGATTCCCTGGCACGAGATGAATGTGAATGAGGAAATGACGCTCCGCTGCGGCGAGCCTTGGGCCAAACAGCAGGAATTCCACCTGCGGCGGCTTTTGTATCAATGGCGACATCTGCCGGCGGACATGATCATCAGCGATTATCTTCCCTGTCCATTGGTCATCGAAAACACCGGTTTCGGCCTTGAGGAAGATGTGGATACCATCAGCACGGATGCCGCCAATTCGGTTATCAGTCGACATTTCAACCGGCAGATCATGAACCCGAAGGATCTTGAGAAAATCAAACCGGCCGTGGTGCATCACGATGTGACCGCCACGGAAGCCAACTATCAACTCCTATGCGACGTCTACGCCGACATTCTGCCGGTACGCAAAGAAGGCATCAAACACATTTGGTATACCCCCTGGGACAACCTGATCCGCTGGTGGGGCGTGCAGGATGCCATGCTGGACCTGGTGGATCGACCGGACATGGTCAACGAGGCCGTGACTCGTTGCGCCGCTTCCATGCATGCCGGCCTGGATCAAATGATCGAACAAAACCTGCTGTCGTTGGGTGTGGACAACACCCGCGTCGGCTCCGGCGGCTATGGCTATACTACGGCATTGCCGGAGGCGAATTTTGATTCTGCCTATGTACGGCCAATCGACAATTGGGGCTGTTCCAACGCGCAGATTTTCTCGGAGGTTTCACCGGAAATGCACTGGGAATTCGCCTTGCGTCACGATATTCCGTGGCTCCAGCGCTGGGGGCTGAATTACTACGGTTGCTGCGAACCGTTGGATTTCAAGATGGACATCCTGCGCCGCATACCCCGCCTGCGCAAAATATCCATGAACTATCGCATCAAACTAAGTCGGGCCGTGGTCGCGGTTGGGGCTGATTACGTGTTCAGTTACAAGCCGAATCCGGCTCCACTGGCCGAAGACCGTTGGCGGCCGGACGTGGTTCGGGATGAGCTGCGTCAGGTGTTGGAGATGACGCGCGGTATGCACGTGGAAATCATTATGAAAGACATCTCCACCGTCCGTTACCAGCCGCAACGCCTGTGGGAATGGCAGCAGATCGCCATGGACCTGGTTCGTCAAACCCGGCATTAAACGCGGAAACATTTGCGTGCGGCAACACGGGTTGCCTGCGACCATTCATGGCTGAGAAACCGGCTGCCGGCCATTGTTCCGGCGGTAGTGGTCCGGCGCGCTTCAGTACGCCGATCTGCCGCCAACGCCGTGTTAATCCAGGTTCATGGTCAGCAGGAATTCGCGATTGGTGTTCTTTTTCTCCAACCGATTTTTAAGCAGTTCCATGGCCTCAATCGGGTTCATATCGGAAAGGACTTTGCGCAGGCGATAGATCAGTTCCAGTTCGCGTTTATCGAGCAGCAATTCTTCTTTGCGGGTTCCGCTGGCGGCGATGTTAATGGCGGGATAGGTGCGGCGTTCGACGAGGCGGCGGTCCAGGTGCAATTCGCTGTTGCCGGTACCCTTGAATTCCTCAAAAATAACTTCGTCCATTTTGGAACCGGTATCCACCAGCGCGGTGCCGATGATGGTCAGCGACCCACCTTCTTCGATATTACGCGCCGCACCGAAGAAGCGCTTGGGCTTCTGGAGGGCGTTGGCATCCACACCTCCGGAAAGGATTTTGCCGGAGTGCGGCACTTCCGTGTTGTAGGCCCGGGCCAGACGGGTGATGGAGTCGAGCAAAATGACCACATCGCGGCCATATTCCACCAGGCGCTTGGCCTTTTCAATGACCACTTCCGCGACGCTCACGTGCCGGCTGGCGGGTTCGTCAAAGGTGGAGCTGACCACTTCGGCCTTGGTGGCACGCTGCATTTCAGTGACTTCTTCCGGACGCTCATCGATAAGCAGGATGATGAGATAGACATCCTGATGATTGGTGGAAATGGCATTGGCCATTTTCTGCAGGAGTACGGTTTTGCCGGTGCGCGGCGGAGCGACGATGAGCATGCGTTGTCCCTTGCCGATGGGTGTCACCAGATCGACGATACGCATGTTGACTTCTTCGGGCACCGTTTCCAGGAAAAAGCGTTTGTTGGGATGCAGGGGCGTTAAGTCTTCAAAGTTGACCTTTTCGGTCAGCACGTTGGGGTCTTCAAAATTGATGGCCTCCACGCGCAGCAGGGCGAAATAGCGCTCAGATTCTTTGGGCGGGCGGATTTGGCCGGTGATGATGTTGCCGTTGCGCAGGCCGAAGCGGCGGATCTGCGACGGCGAAACATAAATATCATCGGGGCACGGCAGATAGTTGTATTCCGGAGAGCGGAGAAACCCGAAACCGTCGGGGAGGATTTCCAGCACGCCTTCGCCCACCATCATGCCGTTATCGGTGATGCGTTTTTTGAGAATTTTGAAGATGAGTTCCTGCTTTTTCAGGCCGATGAATTCTTCAATCGATTCGTTTTTGCAGATCTCGTGAAGTTCGGCCACGGTCATTTTCTGCAGGTCAATAAGGTGCAGTTCGCTGCGCTTGATCTGTTCATATTTTTCGTGGGTTTCCTCATCCAGAAATTCGTCATCGTCGTCGAGGCTCACACCATCGCCGACAATGGCCGAGCCGATCATGGCCGAGCCATCGAGAAGCTTTTTGGGTGCCGGAGCTACATTGCCGTTGCTGTTGCCTTCGGCACCGGAAGTTGCATCCGATGCATTTGCCGCCGGGGCCTGTTCATCACCGGATTCCCGCTCATCGGCGTTACGGCTCTGGCCCGACGCCAACGAGGCTTCGTCCTGGTTCAAAAGCGGATTCTCCGGCTCGGCTACGGCGGTGTTGGTGTTGGGATGTTTTTTACTTTTGGTGCTGCGTGCCATGATGGCGTACCTCCAATAGGTGGTTACATGTTGAATTCAACTTGGGTTTTATGATGTACTTCTTTTTAGTCTTGAACTTCCGGGGGTCTAAAAGGGCATTTGCGAATATATGCTGACGACCAGAAACGGCTGGATTTGCCTGCCGGTGCCTGCCGGTGTGCTACAAACGCCGCACAAAATAACCCGGGGCATCTTATTCGTCCAGCGACAAAGGTCGCATTCACCAGCTTTATCGTGACCCGAAGAATTCCCTGGTTTTTGCTTCTGGAGCTGGTATGAAGGCTCTCGTATGTGTTCTCTTATCGGCCACCCGGGTTAAATAATACAAAAGTTTTAATCCAAAATCCACCATACGGGTATGGCCGATAGCCGAGGCCCCTGCCCCAACACCAAAAACCTTGTCGTCAAAAACCTATTTTACGTCGTTTTTGGCGGAATAATTCTGGATAACCCGGGCGAGAATACTTTGCACCTGACGCCAGCCGACGGCCACATCGCCATCGTTGTCTATATAATAATGCGCCAGTTTTTCCTTCTTGTCAAGTGGCAGTTGCATCTTTTCCCGGCGCAGCAGTTCTTGGGCATCCCAACCGCGATCCTCTTTTAATCGACTAATTCTTGTTTGCATCGACGCTTTTACGAAAATAATAGCGTCGCATTGCGTATGCAGACCATTTTCAATCAACAGCGGTGAATCCCAGACAATGGCGAGAATTTTAGAATCCAACGCCGCCGAGGCCATGATTTTTTCTCGCATCGCGGCGACTTGTGGATACAGCAGAGCCGTTAGACGAGCCATTTCTGCAGCATCGGCAAAGACAAGTCGGCCCACGGCAGAGCGATCCACCTGGCCGGTGCTCGAGTCAAAAATGGCCGCACCCCACCATTGCCCAAGCTGGGTTTTTACCGTCGGCTGATTCAGCGCCTGATGGGCCAAGTCGTCGCTGTCGATGACCAGACAGCCCAATCGGCCAAACTCCCGCGCCATGCAGGTTTTACCCGAGCCTATGGCACCGGTCAGACCGATGATTGGTTTTGGATAGGCTGCGGTCATCGGTGATCCATCACTTTGGTTCCCGGCAAAGCATAAAGCACCACCTCATCCCCGTGCAGGGCATGGCGCGACCGAAAATAAACCGCATGACCATGATCTTTGAGCACTTCCAGCGATCCAATCCGCTGGGGAAACGCCGGTTGGCCTGGGCCTTGAAAAAGCAGCGGTAGCACAAAGGGCCGGTTCCGGCATAACCGCTTGATTTGCTGTACGGGGATGTGGTTTGTGGTGTAGGGCCAGTAAAAATACCGCCGCCGACTGTAGTAGGCGATTAAGCTAAGCCGGTCGTCCACGCGCGGCACCACCACGCGCAGATCCGGGAGGGTATGGGCACCAATCCAATCGGCGGTGTTGCGGAGGTAATGCAGGCCACGCTGCGGCGCATGGGTCAGGCTGACCAGACCCGGCAGACAACCGAGAAACCCAATGATTAGACCAAAACCAACCGCGGCGCGATCGCGGTACATTCCACCGGAAGCCGATGGTTCCAGGCCAATTTCGCGTCGCACCTTGGCACACAAAAATGCCAACTGCGCCAAAGACAGCGCAAACAATGCTTCCAGCAAAAACACCAGCACCAAGGTGTGTCGATTGGCTAAATAGTGGGCTGTGCTTAACAGCCAGACCATCACCACCAGCCACAACACAGCCCAGGCCAGCACCAGTCCGCGCCAGCGCCGTCGGCCCAGCACGGTAGGTTGGGCCAGAAGCACGCCCATCATGATGATGCCAGGAACCCAGCCCAAGGTTTCCGCCAATTCCTGACTGATCTTAAACCATATTCCGCCGCGCCATGGTTCAAAAGCGGCTGTCTGTGGCGGGATGGTGCGGCCAACAGCGCCGTCGGCCCCGGCCGCAGGCCGGGAACCCACGATGGCCGCCGGCGGTGCGGCGACTAGATCGTTGAGAACCGTAACCTTTTTTCCAGTGAACTTGCCGATCGCCATCATGTAAGGTGAAC
>JABEVA010000123.1 GCA_013044065.1 Phycisphaerae bacterium | reverse complement strand
CGTTCCGAGGTAATTCCCAGCATTGTCGGCCAGAAAAAGCATACCCCGGCCGCAAACACCGCCGCCGCCCCAAAGGCCTCCCATCCGTTCCGCGAATAGCTCAAAGCCAGCAGTCCCACAAACGCCAGAGCCGCCGATGTCGTCAGCAAGCCAAATGGCGAAAGGTGCCGAACCACCGACCCAGCAAACTGCCTGCCAATGGCCATCAAACCGTTAATCCAGCACAACACCAGTATGCCATGCACCATCGCCGTGCGCCCCAGCAAACTGCTGATCCACTGGTTGGTGCTCAATTCCGTCGCCGCCGTCAACAACATGCAACACGCCATGAAAATGAAAAATGGCCGCAGCGTTGCGCCAAACATTTCCCCCGTGCTGATCCCACGGGATACGCGTTCGGTGCGCGGAAACCTTTGCCCCGCAAACATGATTCCATAAAGAATCAGCGGCACGAACATTGCCGCCATTTTCCACTGCCACCCTATGTCCATTTCCCCCAGCGCAAAGGCCGCCAAACCGCCGATGACGATGCCACCCGGAAACCAGGCATGAAAATGGCTCAGCATCTTGATTTTGTTTTCCGGATACATCGTGGCGATCAGCGGATTGGCAAATGCCTCCACCATGCCGTTGGCAATGCCAATGAGCAACGTGCCCACATAGAGGCTCTTAAATCCCGTGGCAAAAATCGTGATCAATATTCCAGCCGCATGGCCCACCAGCGCTATGACCAGCAATGTACCCATACCCAGTACATCGCATAGCGGACCGCCGAAGAGCATCGCCAGCGTAAAACCATAAAATGCCGGACCCGCAATCAATCCCATCTGTTCATGGGTCAGATGAAACTGCTTGGTCAGCGCCGGCATGATATCCCCGCGTACCGCAAAGCTCATGGCCGTCACCACCAGGGCCATGCAACTGGCTGTAAAAAGACGTTGCCGACGGACTGTCTCATTGTGCTGCATCATTTGTTTCCTTCCAGCCGAACTCTACGACGATGATGGGAATTTAATCCCCGCCAGCCTGCTCCACAGGCCGGCTCCCAAAGAAAAAACCGGCTTCCCAGCCCGTGTACCTGTATTATGTCGGATTTACGCCATTTTTCATATTATGCCAGAAAATGGGCCTGCCCATGGAGATGGTCGACTTTCTACCCGCACCGCATGCGCGTATCGCCGGCGGCCAGGAACCTCCTCGATCCCAGCCCCCCCTTTTGGATATGGCAGGATTCTACCCAATGTTCGGCCTTGGATCATTAAATTGTTTCTCAAAATTATTCTTGACGAAAAATTTTATTTTTGTTTTGCTTTTCTAATAATGGTCGGCTATTATGCCCTTTGAGCAATCGGCGTGTCCTTCAATTCAGGGGTCATGGTGCGGCTCCGGGAGGGTATGGGTTGCGGTTTTTGGAGGCTGGTTATGGCTGGCAAAGTATCTACCAGAGGCGGTGTTTCGAGTTTGGCCATGCGGCGAGGCTTGTGCCTGGCCGTGCCGGGACTGCTACTGGCACTGGGTTCGGCCGGGGCGGCGCAGGCCAATTTAACGATTACGCCGACGTTCGATTCCACAATCACCGGAAGTTCGGATAAGACCACAATCGAGACTGACATCAACAACGCCATTTCGTTTTATAACAATAACTTCATCAATCCAATAACTGTGAGCATTTACTTTACCACGGCGACCCCGCCGGGCGTGTCGGGAAATTACCTTGGTGCCAGCCAGAGCAGCTTCTATAACACGAGTTACGACAACTATAAAGCCGCGTTGGGAAGCAACGCAAATAACGATACAGTGGCTCAGACGGCCTATAACCATTTGTCCAGCGGGAACCAGCCGACAAGCGATTCGGTTTTGACGGGCATGAAGGTCACCGCCCCGGATCTGCGTGTCCTCTGTTTCAGCGGTGCCGTTGCCAACCAGACCGCTGCCAACGGTAACCAATACGATGGAATTATATACCTTAATTCCACGTATCTCAGTGGTTTCGGCGGAGGCGGAAATTACAGCCCCACGCGGGTGATTCAGCACGAGGTGGACGAGGTCCTCGGTATTGGTGGGGCAGGGTCGCAGCTAAACAACGTTTTCAACAACCAGGATTCCACCAACTCGATTGGCCCGATGGACCTGTTCCGGTATGCTGCGGCGGGCAAAGCCAGCTTCACAACCAGCGGTACGGCATCGTCTTATTTTTCAATTGACGGGGGAACGACCCCCGTTGTGAGCTTCAATCAGAACCCAAGCCAACCCACCACCATGGGCGATTTCGGGGACTGGGGTGCCAGCACTACAATCGGCAGCACTACCACCACGAATAACTACGTGCAAAATGCCTTCAGCGACAGCAGTGCCGGTACCCCGATTGCTCTCACTTCCCCGGAAGGCATCGCTTTGCAGGCCATTGGTTATGATACCCCAGTGCCGGAGGTCAGCACCTTGGCCTTGTTCGGCGTTGCGTTGGTCGGTTTGGTACTCCTGCCGCGCAAACGGCGACCGTCAGCACCTGCCAAAGGCCTTGATCCCGCTTGAAAATTCTGCCACCATTCACAGGCAATTTTCCGCATTGAAGCGCCAAACCGAGGCACTCGCGGCACCTTTGATTTTGTCCACCGGGCATGAGCCTGCGGGAATCGCCGACTACGCGGTGGCCGCAGCGGTAAAAACGCTGGCGGGTGATTGGCCGAATATCCTATGGGTGGTACCTTTGCTTCATTTTTGACAGCTTAAAGGTTTATGCCTATACTACCCCGCCATGCGGCTTGCTGGGCCACCCGGCTATAAAATAGCCCTAAGGTGTTGCAGCCGGCCGTAAAAGCTCCGCCCGAATGCCGCTGGCAAGGGCCAAACTCGGCTGGCGTGGAAGCGCGATTGGCGGCATTACCACCGCCAAGCTTAAGAGCACAATGAAACGGGTTGCATGATCATAAAACCAGGTCAACTTGGCCGCGCCATTTTGGCTGCGGGGATGGCTGCATGTCTGATCGCCGGCTGTTCCTTTGAACCGCCCCTGCATGTACCCAAGCCACCAAAAACCGACAGCTATACCGCCGGTGCGCACGTCCTGAAAACTCTCGGCGTGGCCAAGGTGGGTGAAGCGGGAAAAGTGCAACAGTTTGTCTATGGCCGAGCGGCGATGGCGGACTGGTGGCACCTGTTTGGCTCGAAAAAGATCAATCACCTGGT
>JABEVA010000122.1 GCA_013044065.1 Phycisphaerae bacterium | reverse complement strand
GGGTTACGGCAACTCCGGGTGGGGTGATCTGCTGGATAAAAGCCTCAAATGCGGTCGCGATTTTCTGCGGATTTTGGTTGGGCACCAGCCGCATGGAAAGTTTCGCGCTGGCCCTGGCGGGCAAAACCGTTTTCGCTCCCGGCCCCTGATAACCGCTCCACAGGCCGTTAATGTCTAATGTAGGACGAATCCATTTGCGTTCCAGCGTGGTGTAGCCGGTTTCGCCAAAGGGGGTTTTGATACCTGCTTCGCGGGCGAATTGGTCGTCTGTAAATGGCAGGCTGCGCCACTGCCGGCGCAGGGCCTCCTCCACGTCGGCCACATCATCATAAAAGCCGGATAAGGTGACGCGCCCCTGGCCATCGTGCATGCGGGCCAGCATTTCGACCAAAGCATTGGCGGGGTTGGCCACTGCGCCGCCAAAAAGACCGCTGTGCAGGTCCGCGGCGGGGCCTTGCACCTCCATTTGGTAATACATCAACCCACGCAGGCCGCAGGTAAGCGCGGGCAGCCCCGGCGCAAACTGGTTGCAATCACTGATAATCAACGCCTGGGCGGATTTTAATTGATCTCTCCGCTGTTCCATCACCGTTGGCAAGTTGATAGACCCGATCTCTTCCTCGCCCTCCAGCAGCACGGTCAGGCGTACGGGCAATTCCGAGGCAATTTCCCGCCACGCCAGCAGCGCCGCCAAGTGGGCGTGTACCTGGCCTTTGTCATCACTGGATCCGCGGGCAATCAGATCTCCATTTTTCACGGTGGGCTTAAACGGCGGCGTGTGCCAGCCATCCTCTATTTGCGCGGGTTGTACATCGTAATGGCCATAAAATAAGATGTGTGGCGCATGGGCCGGGCACAGGCTAGCCGGGGTGGTGGCAAACACACACGGATGGCGGGGGGTGGAAATTAATTCCGCCGTCAGACCGATGCCTCTGAGGCTGAGCATGGCCCATTCCGCGGCTGCGGCAACATCGGCATCATGCGATTGCTGTGTGGAAACACTGGGAATGGCCAGCCATTGCCGCAGGTCTTCCAGCCACCGCCCACGATTTTTATCCGCCCAGATTAACACACTATCCAGCATGAAAAGCTCCTTTTACCGACAAGGGCTTGGCCCGATTATTCTTCATCGGGCACTTTTTCCTGTTGGCCACTGGCGGCGGCCCGATCCATGGTGTGCAGCACATGAATAACGCGGGCCGCCTTGCGTGCGGTAATGGCCAGTTCATCGCCTAAGCGCAGATGATCCGCCACATTCTGGTAATATCGAAACCCTTCGCTGGCCGCATATTTTATCCGCACGGGCGATTCCGTTTTAACCGTGGGATCATAGGTGTGCAGTTCAAAGCTGCCATTCCAATGGTCCAACACCGCCCCGCGCGTTCCCAAGATTCGCCAGCGGGGTTTATTCACCCGGCCGATGGTCGACATCTCAAAATCGAGCGTGGTGCCATTTTTAAACCGCACATAAGCTTCCATATGGTCTTCATTGGTAACATTGGTCCAAACCCGCTTTTGGGCGGTGGCCACCAGCCAGTCGATCGGTCCATCCATGAGTTCCAAGGCCCAGAACATCATGTGCGCACCCCAGTCGAAGTGCATGCCACCAGAAATTTCCTTGATGGAACGCCACCAGCTTCCCGGCGGCGAAAATGACGCACTTCCAGTTTCAATTCTGAACACATCGCCGATAGCGCGGCGCTGGCGCACCATTTCCTCCACCGCCAGAAAATCGCCATCCCAGCGACGATTATGGTAAACGCTAAGCATTTTTCCGGCTTGGTCGGCGGCAGCAATCATGGCTTGCACCTGCGAGGAATTTATCGCCATGGGCTTTTCCACAATGCAGTGCCGTCCGCTCTGAAGTACGTCGATGGACACCTGAGCATGAAGGTTGTGTGGCAAGATAACGGTGAGCAGTTCCGCATCCGTCTTCTGGAGCATCTGTCGGTAATCCGTAAATGTGTGGATACCTGGAAAATCCCTGGCCGCAACCTCCGTCCGGGCTGGATCCAGGTCGCAGGCGGCCGCGACAATCAAGCCAGCGTCCTGCATTTCTTTTAAGTGCTGAAGTCCCATGTTAAACGCGCCGCCGTAGCCGATAACGCCGACCTTTAACGGCGGCTTTTCCATCATGCCCACCGCCCAGCGCAAACCCCGACTAAATAGCTGCCGCCATCCGGGGTGCGAGAAATCGTCCACCGAATGGCCGGGCGAGAGATAAAACACGCGGCCGGGGCCATAATCCTTCACATAAGCCACCGGCTGCATCTTCCCCAGCCAGTTGGCCTGTGCCAAGATGTGGGGCGGCGCCCCCACGGTCTCCAGTTGATAGAGTTCGCTGGTGATCCGAAAGGGCTTAAAATGACGCATGATCTGGTGGGTGGTATCGCGGGCTTCCACCAGAAATTCCACCGGTGCTCCGTGTCCGATAAATCTGGTTCCGAGCAAGTCAGTATAGTTGCGATTGGCTTTCCAACTGGCCGCGGCTCCATGGAGACCCACCAATGCGCCTCCAGATTTGACAAACTCGATGAGACCATTTTCTTCCACAGGCGTTAGCTCTCCGCCTTGGGTGCAGATAACCACAGCCTTAAAATCTCCCCGTGAAAGCCCGGCAAGAACGTGGCAATCTTGCGTTGCTTCCACGATAAATCCATCGTGGACCATCAATTTTTCCAGGCTTGCGGCCATGGCTGGAAAGTCGTGGTAGGCTCCACCGGTTAAGAGTAAAATTTTTCTCTGGGTCATAGGTCAATTGCTTCCTGAAAATACATGGCCAATGGAACCACTCATGGAGAGAAAATGGTAGTTACTCTCAGCGATTATGGCAAATGGCCTGGCGTAGGACAAGCCCAGAGGGGTGCGGAGGTTTGTTCTTGTGTGCGGGCCAATCGCTGCGGCCCCATGCAGCCATGGTTTGCGCTAAGGAATTTACACTTCCGATTGGAAAAATAGCGGACGGCCGGTCCATGCCATGCAAGCTAACATAATGTAAATGAATAGCTTATGAAGTCTTATTAAGATTAACACAATCTTAATAATTCCTTAATCAAACCACATTGCCGCGGGCGGATACTTATCTTGTCGAGATTGGAGTCTCGCCCCGGCCTGGGCATGGCGGGTCTGAGCCAAGCTGGGAATTTTAGGGATTTCGGCAGGAGAAACGCGATGTCACAGGTAACAGCGGATCCAATTGCCAAGGGCATTTCCGAAGCGCTCAACGAAGTCAAATTCAGCCGGTTTCATTTTCGCGCCATTGTCACGGCGGGGATGGGCTTTTTTACCTCCGCTTATGATTTGTGCGTGATCGGCACAGCCGCAGCGCTGATTGGGCCGATCTGGCATTTACAAGCCGCCGATACCAGCCTGTTGGTGGCGGCATCCTTGGCGGCTACATTTGTCGGAGCTTTTGTGTTTGGCCGTCTGGCCGATGTGATCGGGCGGAAAAGCATCTATGGGATCGAGGCCATCCTGATGTCGGTCGGAGCCGTGGGCAGTGCTTTTTGTCCGAGTCTGATTTGGCTGGTGGTGTGTCGCGTGATAATGGGTTTCGGGATTGGAGGCGATTATCCGCTCTCAGCGGTTATTATGAGCGAATACGCCAACCGTAAGGATCGCGGAAAAATGGTGGGCATGGTGTTTTCCTGTCAGGCATTAGGATTTCTGGCTGGGCCACTGTTTGCGGTGATTTTGTTGGCGGCTGGTGTGGACCATGATCTGGCCTGGCGAATTCTGCTGGGGGTGGGAGCAGTTCCATCGCTGGCTGTGATTTTCCTGCGGCGTACCATGCCGGAATCACCGCGGTGGCAGGCCCGGGTTTCCGGTAATAAATACGGCGCAGCAGCGGACATGGCCAAGTACACCAAAGGATTGGCCAGCGTGACGCACGTCAACGGTCGCGATCCGCAGATCAGCGCTCCGCTAAGCAAATACCTGGTAACACTTATCGGCACCGCCGGTGCGTGGTTTGCACTGGATTATGCCTTTTACGGCAATTCCGTTTGTATGCCCCTGATTATGAAGGGCATTGATCCAACCGCGAATCTTCTGGCCAACCTGGCTTGGGGTGCGGTCATATTCGGTGCCTTTGCGGTTCCGGGATATATCTGTGCTTTTATGTTTGCCGACAAAATTGGTCGCAAGCGTCTGCAAATTTTGGGTTTTATCATGATGGCATTGTGCTTTAGCATCATCGGTCTGTTTCCGCAGGTGGCGTCGAGTTTCGGGTTGTTTGTAGTGTTGTTTGGATTGAGTTTCTTTTTTACGCAGTTTGGACCCAACGTGACGACCTTTATTCTCGCCGCGGAGCTATTTCCTGTGAATCAACGCACCACCGGACATGGTATATCCGCAGGTATCGGCAAGGTGGGGGCTTGCTTGGGGGTATTTGCTTTTCCGTGGCTCAGTGCCCGGATGAATGTCTATCATGCATTACTGTTTTCCGCAGGCTTTGCGGTTTTGGGCACGCTGCTGACACTGCTGATTAAGGAACCGGCGGGCCGATCGCTGGAAGACATCAGCGGTGAGGACTCAGACAAATCTGAGGCCATGGAAAGACCTCTCAAATCGCGAATGGCTTCCCTGGCGGCCTGACGCGTAGTTTCCAGGATCGTCATCGGTGGGCGATGGCATACATAATCACATTTGCCGCTAAGGCCTGTGCCGATGGCGGGGCATATCCGCTGATACCCCAAGTATTGGTGCCCAGCAACCCGCAGGTGATATCCGCGGAAGAAAATACAACAATCCAACGTCCATTCTTTTTGATGCCCATCAACTCCGGTCGCGTTTTCACATGCTGGTGCTGTTGGTTATAAAACTTTCGATATTTTACGCGCGTGACATTGACACCGTGGGGAAACGTTCCCGTATAGAGAGATGACTGTTGCGGAACGGCAATCAGCGTCTGGTGCGGAAACGCCTGCAACACCAGTTGCACAAAAGAATCGGTAAATTGATTCTTTCCGCCGACCGCGTCGGCCAAGAGCATGCCGCCGTGCTGAATGTAGTATCGCAGCGCTATAATCTGTGCGGCACTGAGGGTAAATGCACCAGTGCCGGTCATTTGGGCCAGAGGGCAGCGTTTTGGGCTTAGTTTCGGGCCGATGGCATGATCAATGATGGTCAATCGGGTATGAAAATACCGGGCCGTGATTCGGGCCATGCGCGGCCAGGCTCCCGGTTCCGGATTCCAGTTGCCGGCATATCGCAATCGGGCCATGGTCAGGCGGAGGGTGGTCCTGGTGGTGGGGCGGGCAATAGCCAGTGATTCCAACCGATTCGACAATGCCACTTTGCCGGTGGCATAAAAATAGATATTGGCCGGCACTTGCCAGTCGTCTTTGGTGGCAAAGTGATGACTCTGCCAGATGGCTCCGAGGTCTGTTGCACTCAGCAGCCATAAATAGCGAATATGATTGCTGAGAGCCTCAAATTGCGGCGGCCGCTGGAAATGATACCAAGGCTGAATGGTGTAGATATAACTGGTTGGTGGAACCGCTTTTACCGAGTAACGACCGTGCACCACGCGCCGGGCATATTGAACCATGGCCTTTTGAAAGAGGCGGGAGGCACCGTCCGGTGAAGAAAGAATAAGACCGCCGGCTTGCACATAATGCCGGAGTGCGGCCACCTGCAACTTGGAAAACCGGGGGTCTTTTCTGCCCGTGATAAGCAAAATAGGGGCCTGAAGCCATTGGGTCAGGGGTGCGTGGAAATTCACCACCTGCCAATTAAGAGGTGTTTCAAAGGTTCTACTGAGCCAGGATGTAAAATTTGCGGCGTCACGCTGGCGGGCATTCCAATCGCCGAAGAAATTGGTTCCGTACTGGAGCTTGCTGATGACTATGGGATTTAGTCCGCGGTCCAGTACCAACAGGGCGTAGGCGGTCGCTACCACCGAAGAAGCCTGAAAAAAATGACCATCGCGCCACGGGCCTCCCCGGTGACTGGTGAGTGTTCGGGAAAAATCATCATACCAGTTATGTCCGGCAATGGTTGCAACACCACCGGCCAGAGCCACCCGTTCATCGCCATACATGGCATAAAAGTTCTTTTCTTGGGGATTAAATTGCCGGTTCAGCCACGCCAAGCCACGCCGGATAAAGGGATGTGGAACGGGATTGATTGGTGCCCGCTGGTAAAGATATTCATCACAGATGAAAAGACTGGCCACGCCTGCGGGAGTCATGGTGCTGCATGCGGCCCTGCCTGGTCCGCCAGCGGGATGATTGGGAGTTCCGGAATATATCCAGGCACCGTTCATATATTGTGTGGTCCGCCAATGCTTGGCGGCCTTGCGCCAATAGGAATACGGCATTTCCAGACCGGCATGGGCGCAGGCCCAGGCTCCGAGTACACCATATTGGGTGTTGGAATTATCCCAGCTTCGCTGCTCAAATATCAAAGCTCCAGGAGGGCCTTGCGTATAGGTATAACCACCATCGGCATGAATGCTGTCCATGAGATATCGGGCATCCGCCTGCAGTACGTGGCGATAACGTGGTTTGGCCGGCAGCAACGCCATGGCATTGGCCTGAAATGAGGCCACATAGGTGCTGTGAGGCCTAAGTCGCACAAGAAAATCAAGAGCCCTCCGCATTTTGGGGGCAAAGATATTGAGCTGTGGCAAATGCAGACTTTGCTGCACGTCCAAGAGAGCCTCCGTAACCAGAGCGGTTCTACCGCCAAATTGGGGAGTGTTGTCGGACCCTGGATGTTCCCACAGCCAACGACGTTGTTGTCGGGACAGCAAAAAGTTAGCGCCACGTGTGATGGCCGCTATGACCGCCTGACTACGACGGCTCACGGGCGCTTGCGGCGGTGGAAAATGTATCGTCAGGCTGGGGTGGAGAGCTGCTTTGACGACGGGCGGCGATGGGGCGGTGGAAGGGACATTGGGTGTGGAGTTCCCGGCGGAGGCTATGCCGGTGCTAACGCCGGGTTTGGAAGGAGGTTTTGGCCGGGTCGAGGCTATCGGTGCGGGACGCACTGCCACCATCGGCGACGATGGTGGTTTTATCACTGGCTTTGGCAAGGTGGTATGGCCGTTGTTTGGCCCAGTGGGCGAGACCGTACTGCCGATAGGTTGGCGTTGGGGATGAAAACGAGGTGGCGAGAGGTTTTGTGGGTTCTCCGATGGTGCCAACCAATGACCCAGGAGAAAGCCCGCGATGGTCATAAGCAGCAGGCCGATGACCAAACCTTTCACTCCCAATTGTCGCCGCCCCCGGGTCAGTTGACGGTAGCAATCCGCACACACGACGGAATCCTGCCAGAT
>JABEVA010000015.1 GCA_013044065.1 Phycisphaerae bacterium | reverse complement strand
GGTAGCGGCCAGGACTGAAAGCCAATCTTTTCAGTTGCGCCTTCGCGATGCCGATCCGGACTTTTTGCGACTCGCGCTGTGCTCTCTTGAAAGTCAGTTGACCGCCGAGTAAGTGCGGCAGCTTGATGCGGAACTTCGCGCTGACGCTGCAAAAATTACTTTGCTCGGCCGCCTGTCGCTGGTGCGTTCGGCCCTGCTGGAAGAATTGTCACAGAAAAAACTTTCAGATATTTCCGGTCTTCCCGCGGCATCGACCGGTCAATCCGCTCTGCCGGCAGCCCCCTTTACGGAATTGCGTTCCGACGACATGACCGAAACCATGATTCTTCAGGTCCTGCAACCAGAACCGGAAGCTCCGCCACCTCCAATTGTAAACTTGTCGCGGCGTGCCAAACCGAATAGGTCAGCAGCCAAGGCCAGACCAAGGCACCTGTTTGGTGCACCATGGACCTACGCCGGCATTGCCGCCCTTCTGGTGGCTTCGGTACTTATTTGGGCCGGGGTCATCCATCGGGGTGCGCCCGGGCGACGACCGACCGGGCCATTGACCCTTACGCAATCCGTCAGTGCCCGTTGGGGTGGTCATGCACCAAACTTTAGGCAGGGCATGCGGCTTCCCATGGGCAAGCTCACCCTGGAATCGGGATTGGCCAAGGTCATGTTCTCCAATGGCGTGAGCATGATTATTCAAGGACCAACAACGTTTTATGCAAGCTCGGCCCGGCAGGTTTATCTAAATTCCGGGCGGGTGGTTGTCGCTGTACCGCATACGGCTATCGGCTTTTCCGTTGCAACCATCAATGGAACCGTGGTGGATCTGGGCACCGAATTCGGCGTGGCTGTGCGGCTGCATAAGCCAACACAAGTGAATGTATTTCGCGGCCATGTGCGGGCGGAAATTCTGACCGCCGCCGGCAGCGTGGTGGCCAGCAAGGTGGTGGCGCAAAATCAGGCGGTCAAGATGGTCTCGGCTGCCGATGCGGATTCTCCAGCCAATGGCTTCATTGTGCCAACTGCGCCCCAACCTCTGGCATTTGTACGCCCATCCCAATTGGCCATGGCCGCTCTGCCACCCGGCTACCAGCGATGGCGGGCCTTTAGCGAGCAGTTGCGCAGGGATCCGTCGCTCCGTGCGTATTACACCTTTGATAACGGCCAAACCGCGCCCCATGAACTGATCAACCGCGCCGCGACCACGGCTGGACGATACAATGGTCACTTTGGCGCACCGGGGGATAACCATTCCTATCCGCGATGGAGCCGCGGCCAATGGGGCCATAAGGGCGCACTGGCATTTAGTAATGTCCGGCACACGGCGGTAACGTTGCATGTCGGTGCGCATTTTATTCCTCAACAAGCCATGACCATCGCGGTTTGGTTGCGGCCGACGGACCCGGGCCGTACCGGGCATATCATCAACGAGTCAATTAACCAGTGGACGCGACTCGATCTTGTGTGGTTGGGAAGTCATTGTGTCGAGTTCCCGCAAAACAAAATGGGCTTTTATTTCGATTGGGGAAGTGGTGCGGTGATCACAAAAGCCATTGCACCAAGCACTCCTGGCTGGATGTTTCTGGTCGTTACGGTGCGCAGGGGTGGCAGGGCGAATTTCTATATCAATGGCCGCCTGATGCAGAGCCTGCCATGCGCTGGGCCGGCTGGCCCCCACGCAACAACACTCCTTATTGGCCGACCGGAGCCTATGGCCAACCAAAAAGAGTGCTGGGATGGCCGAATGGATGAATTGGCCATTTGCGGCCGGGAACTTTCAGGCGCCGAAATTGCGGCCATGTACCAGGCGGGTCGGCCTGGTTCGGGGCGATAACCGTGCGTGAGAGCCACGCACGGCTATTAACAATCAGCCTTGCAGGCCACGGTGGATAGAGCCGCCCGTAAAGGGGTTCACTTTCAAGGCCCCGGCAGGGGATTGGAGTACGCGCAGGGCGATTTACGGAATGCGAATGTTCAAATAAATATTCGCCTTTACGTTAAATAATAGCCTGCCAGATTTCTATATAAAAATTTTAGAAATTTATGTTAAGGATTGCAGCGTGTACAACGTTAGCGTTCGTTGGATCATTTCAACAACTTGGCGTTTTTCGCCAAGCCCGATGCCCTCCGGGTTCTGAAGGGGCAAATGGTTCTCTCCTGAGAGAGGAAGTTTTGAGGGTTTCTGCTATGCTGTCCAAATCACATATCACGATGTTCGTGGCTGCCGCGGTGGCTGGGTTTGGCGTTGCTGCCAATGCCTATTCGGACATGATCACTTATGTGGGTTCGGTCACCGACACTTCGTCCACAGCCGGGCAAGTTACCAGTTGGCGCGCAAGCACGGTTGTCAAAACGCTGCAAGTCAACGGTAGTAATGTTTATGGGAGTTCTCTCGGAGCTGTCATTTGGAACATTGGATCGACAGGTGAACAAAGCGCAGGTACATCAACAACTTTAGGCTGGCATTATGTGGGTTCGGGTTACCAAGGTCATAATGGATATACAACCGCTACCATAGATAATCTAACTTCGGGGACAACAACTGCCGGTGTTTGCGTGAATAGTTTTGTATTCCAGCTCACCGGAACACAGGCGGATTACACCGGCAAGGTTGTCCGCGTCGGTGTGATGGAAAATATTTTTGTTACCGATGCTTCGCATGACACGGGCAAAAGCCTTACCCTGACCGGTCCCAATAGCAGCACAAGCGGGCCGGTAGCTGTTGCGGCAACAAACGGCGTTCCTAACATGTACTTTTTTGATATTACAGGTATTACTGCCGGTGATCAATTCACAATTACCGCGCCAAACAGTACCACAGCCGGCAATACTACCTCAGCGGCCGAAGGTTACTTAAGCGCTGTTTCCTGGGACATTGCCGACGCATCAGCGGTCCCTGAACCGGCCACATTGAGCCTTTTTGCGGTTGCTGCGATCGGCTTATTGGCCACGCGCCGCAAAGTGTCCACACGGTCCTAAGGGCGGCCTGGTGTGTCACGATTGTTCAGGTGAAAATCGTGCTCCAGCAAAAAGCTCCGGCAATTGTATTGCCTCTAAGCGGGCTATATTGATAAGTGAACGGGGCTGGTAAAGAATTCCTTTGCCAGCCCTGTTTTTGATACGCAACGGTTAAAAACGCCGTTGCGATAAGACCATGATTCAACATTTTGGCGGAGGCCACCATGCGGAAGATCGCCCGTCCTGACAGCACATCCAACCATCGGCGCGGTTTTACGATCGTGGAACTTCTGGTGGTTATTGCCATTATCGTCATTTTGATCTCGCTGCTGCTGCCGGCCCTTAGCCGCGCCAAAGAGCTGTCCCTGCGCGTCGCTTGTGCGAGCAATTTGCGAAGCTTTGGGCTGGCGCTCGTTGAATATGCCAGCGATTACCGGGTCTATCCTCATCAGCGCGACGTACATGCCGGAAAAATAATAAACGGGCTGGATTCACTTATTGACGCCAACGGTAACTATTCTGCGTCATACTACGGATTGACCTTTTCTTTTCCAAATGCGATGGCCGGCTGGGAGTGTGACGCTCTGATTCATTACTTGAGCTCAAGCGTTGGCCACGATCCCACCCAACCACTCCCCGCAGCCCTTAGCGTGTTAACATGCCCGGAACTGCCCATACCACCGGCTGTTACTTTGGCCAGTATGCATGCCGTGCCTGCTGCATTCAGTCATTCCCCCTATTTTTGCTGCCTGTATCGCGACACATATTTTGGCAACGGTTCCTACCGGTACGGTTATTACGACGAAATTGGTTATATGTATCTTGGCAGTGCTTACGATTGGGGCAGCGATCCGATCAATTCCATGGCGGGAAGCCGGATGCATTCGCCCTTCCGCCCATCAGACAACCCCGGATGGGCGCTGGCTGCTGACGATATTACGCGGAAAATCAATCCGACGGTCACGGCGCATCTGACGGCGTCGGGCGAACCGGCCGGGGGCAACGAACTGTATAACGACGGGCATGTCGATTGGAACAAATGGGATGGCGGCTCCGGTAAGGAGATGACTGATCATTACCTTTCGTCATACCAACTTTATTGGCGCGATTCCATGAATCAGCCATGACCGATTGCGCGACAAGTTAAACAGGCAGCCTGAAAATGGACCGCGCAAATAGCCGTGGGCTTACAAACCCACGGGGATGATGCCTCCACCCACACGGGTTGCCCCAGTGTTGCCCCAGTATGGGTTAAGGCTTTTTAGCAACGACCAAAGGCGGCTGAGTATCCCAACTAAAGTCGGGATGCGCCCGGAAAAATGCTTCATCCGCCAGGGACATTGGCAGGCATACTTGCACGCGGCGTGCGTGCGAACAGACTACGAACCTTTGAGTCTGGGGCGGATCAGTCTGAAGCCGGCAGAGCCGCCCGTAAAAGGGGTTCACTTTTAAGGCCCTGACGGTGGATTGAAAGACGCCCGGCGAGATTTAACGAAACGGGAATGTTCAAATAAATATTCGCCTTTGCGTTAAACTATGGCCTGCCAGATTTCTTTATAAAAATTTTGGGAATTTATGTTAAGGATTTCAGCGTTCGCAACGTAAGCATTCGTTGGAGAGTTTCAACAACTTGGTGCTTTGCGCCAGGCCCGATGCCCGCCCGGTTTTGGCTGGTTAAGAATCTCTCGTGCTTATGGGCTTATGGGAGAGAAAACTTGGACGAACTATTTATGGTTGGTAAATCTACCTTGTCAGTCGCCATCCTGGCCGCTATTGCAGCCTCTGTTGTAGTTGTGCCAAGCGTGCACGCAGCCGCGATAGTTAGCGCGTTGGGTGTTTCTGCAACGTCAACCAGTTCGAATTGGCTCAGCCACGGCTTGGGGCAAATCGGAACCACCGAAGAGGCCGTCGATTGGACCGTTGCGGGAGACCTTGGCTTTGGATTCGCTTATCCGACCAGTAGTGGCTCAACCGTGAAACAAAGCTATTTAACTACGACCACGCAATTTTTCACGTCTTCGTCAGGCCTAAGTACATCGCTCCAACGCTTTGGGGTTTCAACCAACTTAGGATGGGCCTCCAATTCAGGCATTATCTCATCGCTGGGCAAGGACGCCCTCCTCGTTTCTGAGGTGGCCCCAGCTGCCGGAACGTATTACCTGTCGATCGGATCGGGAGGATATTTATACAATCACAACAATGCACTCGTCGGGTCGAGTCCCACCAATAACATTGCTTCCAACGGCATCGCCGCGACTTCCGAAGGACAGGTGGTACAGTGGGTCGTGCTCAACCCGACCGCTTCGGATGTGTATTGGTTTAATGCCTTAAACACGGTGACAACAAACGGCTCCACCGTTACAAGCGACGCGGTCGGCCCAATTGGCTTCTCGGCTGTCGCGCTCCCCCAGCCAGCCACATTGAGCCTGCTGGCGGTTGGTGCGATCGGCCTGTTGGCCGCGCGTCGCAAGGTGGCAACTCGGGCCTGAATGCGTCTGGCATATCGCAATTGTCCTGGTGGGCCTGGTGATCTGCCAAAAGCCCCGGCAGTTGTGTTGCCTCTGCGCGGGCGAAATGAAAAAGAGAACCGGGCCGGTGGAGAACTCCTTCACCGGCCCCTTTTTTCTGGTGCGCCACTGTTAAAACCGCCGCGGCGAATATGGGCCTGATTCAACATTTTAGCAAAGGCCACCATGCGGAAGATCGCCCGTCCGGATAACACATCTTGGCAAGCGGCGTCATCAGCGGCTATTCCATCCGGGTTCCAGATATTACATCCAATGGTTGGCTTAAATGTGTTCATATCGCCCCTTAAGTATGATCCGATCTTCTTAAAAAACGTGGCCGGCCCGGACGCTGGTTTTACAAGAACTTGGATTTCCGCTGATCACACTTTGAAGTTGCCATTCAAGACCTGTTGCGATCACTGCAAAACTGTTCTGAATCACAGGCGTTGGCTGCAAGCGGCAGGGCACGATTATATGGGTGCATGAGCGCTCAGGGTGCGCCCGCTTTTGTCGGGAAGTGGAAGGATGGCGTCATGGTGAGTGGGGGAGGCCGCTTGTGGTGCGGGCGTCCCGCCTGCATTCCCGTGCACTGTGGGTCTGCACCACATGGGTTTAAGCCGGCAGGCAAGATGCCCGCACCACAAACAATTGCCACGCTTTCTGGGCGTGCCAATATTCCGGGGCAGCGCAGGCCGACAAGCTCCCGACAAAAGCGGGCACGCCCAGCGCTGAGCGGAAATGACAATGCAATGCGGATTTGGTCGGGACGTTATACAATACCGGTTTGTAATTCACAGGACATTTCCATGAACCATGTTAATCGGCGTAAATTCCTTATCAGCACTGCTGCGGTGGCGGCAATCAATCTGTTTCGTTCCGGTAAAAAGGCGATGGGTCAGGACGCTGCGGCAAGTACCGCTGAGGCCGCGGCGGCGCAAGTATCGGGACATGCGGCCGCTGCTTTTCCCATTCAAACGCCGCTTCTGCCTGATGGCGTTGCCGGCTCGCTGAAGCGATTGCAAAAGGGAGCACGCGGTAAAACACCCACCGAAAAGAACTTCACCGCCGATTGGGTGGCTTCACTCGCCCGGCGCGGCAAGCCAACGGCTTACACCGCAAAAAACAGCCACAACTTCGCCTACATCGGCATGCCGGTGGGCGGCATTGGCGCCGGCCAGCTTTACCTGGGCGGCGATGGCAAGCTCTGGTGGTGGGATATTTTTAACCTGCGCACCCGCGGCGGCAGCGAAGGCAATTATCTCCAGCCGCCCACGCAAAATAACGCCGGCGATGGTTCACAGGTCGTGCTGGCCCAGGGGTTTGCTTTGCGCGTTGGCCCGGCCGAAAACGCAACGGTGTATACACTTGATAAAAAGGGCTTTGAGCAAGTGGAGTTTCTGGGGCAATACCCGGTAGGGCAGGTCCACTACCGCGACCGGCGCATTCCGCTGACCGTGAAACTGGAGGCCTTCTCCCCATTTTTGCCGGGCAACCTTGAACAGTCGGCTTATCCGGCAACTATTCTGCAATATACGATAACCAACACGGGCAGTACAGCCGCAACATGCAGTATTGCCGGCTGGCTTGAAAACGCGGTGCTTAATCACAGCGGCGGAGAAATGGTCACCATGCGGCGGCGCAATCGCATCGTCCATACCCCTAACGCCACCATGCTGCTTGCCGATGCAGTGGCCCAGCGCGCTGCGGCAACAAACACCAGCCGCCCCGCCATCACCTTTGAAAACTTTTCCGACGGCACATTTAAGCGCTGGACCGTTCAAGGCAATGCCTTTGGCAGCGCTCCGGCCACCTATGCCACCAACGAAAAAGGCCGGCCAGACTGGGATCGCCAGGCTCTTAAGCCCAGCATGTTGGGCAAATACATGGCTGATTCCTTTAACACCCAACTTGGCGGAAACCCGGATAGCCCCACCGGCAAGCTGACCAGCCGCTCGTTTGTCATTGATCGCAATTTCATTCATGTGCATTTGGCCGGGGGCAATCATCCGGGGCAAACGTGTGTGAATTTAATTGTAGGGGGCAAAGTTGCCGCCTCGGCCACCGGCGACAACAGCGATCACCTGCGCTGGCATAGCTGGCATGTGGCCACCTTGGCCGGGCAAAAGGCGCATATCGAAATTGTAGACTCAGCCACCGGCGGCTGGGGGCATATTCTGGTCGATGCGATCACATTTTCAGATGCGCCTGGGAGTGCTGGTCTCCATCCAAATGATGCCCCCGATTTTGGCACCCTGGCATTGGCGGTACTCGGC
>JABEVA010000121.1 GCA_013044065.1 Phycisphaerae bacterium | reverse complement strand
GAATTTCCTGGGCCCATAGCAGCAGTAACTGGTCGGCGTGGGGCATGGGCGGCAGAGTACGTGCGGTGAGAAGGTGGCGGCAAATATCGCCGATGGTCGCTTGCGGGTCGAGCGTGGATTGGGTGGGAATTTGCCGTGGATGGGGCAGGCGGTTTTTGGCGGCAAACTTCCATGGCTCGCGGAAGCCGATGATTGGGCGGTAGTTTTTCCGGGCCAGAAAAAGCCGCACAACCCCATCTTGAAACTCGATTTCTTCAGCGGTTTCGGCATCATAAAAGTGGGTCAGCCCAGCAGCGCCCCAGGAGCCGAGATTCTTGAAGCGCACCTCGGCAATCGCGTCCTGATCGCCACGATTGGAAACGACCGCCAGTAAACGTCCATTGGCGGTGTAGGTGGAAACCAGAATAGCATCGGCGGGATCGGTCCGGGCCAAAGTGGGATTGCGATAGTATGGATGCCAGTGGACACTGGGATCGTCGAGCCAGAATATATCCAGGGCGTTCCACCAAAGTCGAGATATTTCAGCGGTGTCCGACCGAGAAAAGTTGGTGACATCCAGAAGACAAAGCTGGCTGAATAAGGCTCGCCAGTAGTCACGGGTGGTGCCGATTTGAGATCCGGCACTGGAGGGTTGCTGGCAAAGCCAGTCGATCACAAAGCCCCACTGTTTGGATAGATGCACCCGCATCATGCCCATGCGCAGGTTGTTGGAATCGGTATATTCTCCATCCAGGGCCTTACCGCAGAAAGATCGACCGGGGGCCGCGGGGGTAATCATATTGGGCCAGATTGCCGGCTGGGAAGGTTGGCCGGCTTCAGCGACGGCCTGAAAAAAACGTTTGAGCAGATCGCGGGACTTCCAGATCATGCTGGTGGGTTCAATGCCGCCATCGGGGCGTTTATAGCCATATTCCGGTTGGGGACGGTCGGCGAAAACCCAAGTGGGATTGTCCTGATACACAAACGACACGCCGGCATGTTGGGCCGCTTGGGAAAGCCACCAGACTCGATAATCACGGTTGGTTTTGGTGGTGTTGGAAAAGGCTTCGATCATGACGAACGGATTGGACCGTACGCCGCTGGCTTTGAAACGCGCGAGAATATCCGGTGGGACGGGCATGACGACCTGTTGATATTCGTTCATGGCACTGCCCCATTCGTAATAGAACTGCCGATATTCCGGGGTGCCGGCGCATTCGGAAAGGGCGGAGGCTTCCAAGCCGGTGCGGTCGCAGCCGTCGATGGCAACCTGTTTTTTGAGGTAATCCAGGGTAAGCCAACGGCCATAGGTAGGATAGGATGCCGGGTTCCAGAAGTCGGTGAAGGCGAGGCCATTTTTGTAGGTGGCGGCGGATTTGACCTGGTCACGCCACAACCGTCCATTGACGGCTACCGGCTTAAAGGGGCTGGCCTGGAGGGCAAACTGAAAGCTGCGGGGCTTTTCAAGATGCAATGCGCGGTTGACCATCCAGATGCTTAAGGTGACAGCGTTGTCAGCACGGTCCAGTGCCGCGGCGGGCCGATCGGGAGAGTTGTGCGTTCCTTCATCGGAGGGGCAAGAGTAGCAAAGCCCACGGTCATCATCGCCGATCCAGATATAGGGGGGCATGTTGCTGACGCGGTTGTTCATCTGCATGGGGAGGGTGTGGGAATCCCAGATTCGGCCATGCTGGGTGCTTAAAAACCCCAAGGCTTTTTTCCAGCCCGGGTACATCCAGGTGACGGCCGCATCGATGAGCGTGGCATGTTGAGGGCTTAAGGGAATTTCCAGGCGCAATTCACGAATGGTGACTGGACGGCTTTGCGGGCTAAGCGTGGCGGTAAAATGGTAAAAGCCGTCGTAATCTAAATTGCCGCGTAAAAGTAGTTGCACTCCTCCGCCATGGAATGTCTGGGTGTAATCCACCGAGCCTTTGCCATGGGGAAGCAGTTGGGGTTGGTTCGGGGTTAAAACAATGGACTGCCAGTTATCGAGTACGGCAGTAAAGGTGGCGGGGCGAATAAGCAAATTGCTTTCGGCGGCGATGAGTTTTTCCAGCAGGCCGTTGGTGCCATGCACGTAGGTGCGCAGCAGGCACGAAACGGCCATGCCGTCGATGAGTGGGGGGGTGAACGGCGGGAATACATGATCGCCGACGCCGGCGGGAGGCGCTTTTTCAAAGGGCATGACGCGGCGCGTAAACGACCGGCTGCGCTGATTAAGGACGGTGCCTTTGGAGTCGCGAATGTCGGCCTGAACATCGTAGGTGACGCGATCGGTAAAGGCCCCCAGTTTGATGCTGCCGGTAATTTGTCCGTCGGCGGGCAGCGGTTGGCGTTGGTGCAAGACGGGTTTGCCGTCGGCTAAAACAGCGCAGGTAAACTCGGTCGCGGTGGGCGTAACTTCCTTGAGGGAGCGTGCATCTACGGCATAGTCGATCACACCGGTGGATGGGTATGGCCCGATGTTCAAGCTAAATTGTCGCGCCAGTCGCTGTTTAATCCAGTCATTTTCGCCGGGTTTGAATTGCCAATAAGGTACCCATTGATCGTAAATAAGAGCGTTTTTGGTGCGGTCATAGGCGGTCAGGTGGGCCACGGTGTTGCGCTGGGCGGGTGTGGCAGGTTCGGAATTCAGGGAGATCATGTTGTTGCCGGTGCCGGCCGCCCAATAGGTGGACCCGGGAGGGGCGGTCTTTTCGAGGCGGCCATGGGCAATTTCTTTACCGGCCTTATAGAGGGCCACTTTCATTTCCACGGTGGCCGGCTTGGTGCCGCCGTTGGCCAGCAAATACTGCACCATAAAGTGGCCGGTGTCCATTTCTTCACTAAGCCAATGGGGACGGTAATTGATGCGGCGGTTGAAATCAAAGCGAATGCGGGCGAAGCGTTTGGGATCGGTGAATTTATCGGTGGGACTTAGATAAGCGACAATGGTGGGATCGCGATAGCGCAGGGCAAACTGCACCCCCCATACGGCACCATTGGCGGGCCGGCCACCCAACGACTTCCAGGGGATGGCCACGCTGGCCATCCACAGCCCGGACGGGTTCCAGAGCATGGCACCATAGTGGATGAGCGAATGCCAGGGTTGATGAAATTGGCCGATGATCGGTTCGTCAAGGTCTGCATGCCACTGGCCAAAGGCGTTGCCGGTGACGCGATAAACAAAGCCGGTGGAGTGCGGACCGCGGGGCTGAATGAGCACTTCAAAGGTGTCGTCTTTGTGCAAATCTCCGATCACGGGATAGGGCACATGGGCCACGATGACGAGTTTGTCATTATCAAAGGAGAAATTGGCGTTGGTGTAATTGTTGTAGCCGGGATAGCCGAATCGTCCGGTGCTCTTGTCCACAAATCCGGAAAATCCGGATAAGAAACCCACGTCACTTTCAATATTCATGCCGCCGCCCTGGGGGGCGGCAATAAGGTTGGGGGTTCTGGCAATGGCCAGAAACGGCGTGGGGTATTCCGGCACACCGGAAGCAAACTTCGGCAAATGGTCAAAGTTCAATTTGGCCCCGCGCCCGCCTGCGGTATCCACCGTCAGCGTGGCGGCGGCCAAGCCCATGGTTTTGATAAAACTGCGGCGATTGGGGCGGTTGTCGCTGGACAAAATTAAACCCTCTGCATGGAAAAGTCGGCCCAAGCCGGGTCATGGACCAGATGGTGATGCCACAATTATGTTCAGTTTTGATTAAAGGCCAAGTTGCCAGCCGCGGCGGAAATGAGCAAAGATTTCCGAGAACACACGGGAAGCTTATCGCCTAACGATATTACCAGAGCACTATTGCATGAGCAAACCAGATTTATTTTTTGCACAACACCCACGGGGCCCGCCCCGGCTGGAGGGTCTTACCATCCTTGCTGCGTGGCCCAGGGGAAAAAGGTGTAGGCCCCGCGCATATCACCACCGGAGCTGGCGGGGAAACCGATGGAGTTGAAATAGCTCCAGGTTGCCGCGTGGATGGGCAGCCACTGGGTGTGCCCATCAATATAGGTACAGTTGACGCCCTTCATCTCGTGCGTGATGGTCGCCGGTTGCGGGTTGACATCAGCATACGTAGTGAGGCACATGATCAGTGCGGTGATGTGCGGCACTTTGAGCAACCCGCCCGGCGACCACCAGCCACCCTCGGTGCCGGGCAGTCCGATACGGCCATGGGATTCGTTGCCGGGATCAAAGGTGTTGTAATACGGTTCGGTATCGAGCACGTAAGAGCCTTGTCCGAAGCAGGCGTTGGCGATTTCTTCGGGGCTGTCGCCCGCGGCGGCTGCCGTGTTGTATTCCTGTGGCAGTTTGAAAACGCCATTTTGCGTGTAGTTGCTCCATTTCTGGCCGATCTGGGCTTGTGGTGAGATGGCAAAATCCGGACATTCCACGGCATTGGTGGGGGGCATGTACTTTTGGCCGATCAAAACTCCCACCCCGTACCAGCGTACCGTTTGCGACCACACGACGCCTGAAGGCAAGATGGGATTGCTGTACCAATAATCCTGAAATTCCCAAGGATAGCCGCCGTAGGACGTGGCGTAGGTTCCTCCACTGACGCTTTGAAAAGCATCGCAGCCCGGCATAAAGCCCAGATTGTCGTTGGCGTACATGGCGGTGGCAAGGTAGATTTGGCGCTGATTGTTGGCGCACACGGCGATATTGGCCAAAAAACGGGCTTTGGCCAAAGCGGGGAGCAGCAGGGAAATAAGAATAGCAATGACGGTAATGACCACCAAAAGCTCCACGAGCGTGAAGCCGCTACGCCAAGCGGGAATTGGGAGGCGTGAGCTACGAGACGTTGACGAATTCGCCACGCCCCACTGAGCTCTGAGCTTCGCTCCGGGCTTCGATGGTGCTTGGCAGGTCATCAGAGTGGTATTCATGGCAAACTCCATTTTCAGCCATTGAAAAAACGCCAAGGGAAGAAGCGGGGGCGGTGCGGCCCCCGCAGCTGTCCTTTCTGGCGGATTCAGGCCGTTTTACGGCGTTTGAGCAACAGCAGGCCAATGGCACCAACCACCAGCATGCCCAGCGAGGTTGGTTCGGGAACCGGACCAAACGCTTGCAGGTCCGTGATCGCCAAGCCGCCGGGGCTGTAATAGGTTGGTTGGCTGGCGCTGTTGCCATCTTGGCCAAAAGAAATCATGACGCTGGTGGCTCCGGCGGGAATATTCACGCTCAAGTCCATGTAACCCAGCGTGCTGTGTCCGCCATTTAGGCCCGTGACTATGCCCTGCGAGAAATCGCCGGCCACCCACCCCGACGATGTTGGATAATCCGTCGGGTCGAAAGGAGTGCCTGGTGTACCGCCGTTGACAGCAAGGATCGTGGCGATGGTGGTCCAAGGAGCTGGTAGGCTGCCCACCGTGCCGCTGTTGTACGAGTAACCATTGCTAATGGTTCCGGTCAGGTTACTGCTGGTGGTATATCCTACCGCGACTACCTGCGGCATCGAATTCCAGGTACTGCCGTCGCTGTTAATGTAGTTTTCCGCCCATATCCGGATCGTGGCGATGGCACCAAAAGGCACGGAGGTGAAGGTCTGTGTGCTGGAATTGTACGAACCCTGGGAAACGGCGACGTTGCACATGCCGCCGCCGCTGAATGTGCCAGCACTCCATAATGTGGAAACGTTGCCGTCCAAGACCGGGCTGCTGCCGCCTACCCAGTAATTGGT
>JABEVA010000120.1 GCA_013044065.1 Phycisphaerae bacterium | reverse complement strand
GTTTTATTTCATCTGGTACGGCGGCCTCGACCATATACTGAGTATGCCCTATGACATCAACGTGCTGGTGCTGGATACCGAAGTTTATTCCAACACCGGCGGTCAGGCTTCCAAGAGTACGCCTATCGGCGCGGCTGCCAAGTTTGCATCCGCCGGCAAAGACACCCAGAAAAAAGACCTGGGCCTCATGGCCATGAGTTACCGCCACGCCTACGTGGCCAGTGTGGCCTTTGGTTCCAACGACAATCAAACCGTGAAGGCCTTCAGTGAGGCAGCGGCCTATCCCGGACCGTCGATGGTCATCGCCTATTCCCATTGTATTGCCCACGGTTACGATCTGAGTTTTGGCTGCGAGCAGCAAAAGCTGGCCGTGGACAGCGGAATCTGGCCGTTGTACCGCTACGATCCCCGGCTCATTGAGCAGGGCAAACCACCCCTGCAAATTGACGCTACCACCGTGCGGGCTGATGTCCGGAGTTATTTACGCAACGAAACCCGCTTCGCCATGGTTGAAAAAATTGATCCCGAGCGATTCCGGCGGCTTTCCGAAGCCCGGGTACGCAACACCGCCGACCGACTCGCTTTGTACCATGAACTGGCCCATATCGCCTATCCCTACGCGCAGCCGGAAGCTGCCGCTACAACTGTGGAAACATCCGCGAAAGGAACGGTGACATCATGAATCTTTCCACCACCTATATGGGATTTCAACTGCCGCACCCGGTGATCCCCGGGGCTTCACCCATGTCCGACAACCTTGATACCGTCCGACGGCTTGAAGATGCCGGCGCTCCCATGATCATCATGCACTCCATTTTTGAGGAACAACTGGTCCAGGAGCAGCTTTATGTCAATTGGGCCATCGAACAGGCCGAAGAAAGTTATGGTGAAGCCGCCAGCTACCTGCCCAAGCCGGGTGAATTTCGCCTCGGCTCGGATGCCTATCTCAAACAGGTAGCGAAAATCAAGGCTGCCGTGGCGGTACCCGTTATCGCATCACTCAATGGACGTACCAAAGGCGGCTGGATTTCCTACGCCAAAGAATTGCAGCAGGCCGGGGCTGATGGCATCGAACTTAATATTTATGAAATGTCGCTTTCCGAATCCCGCACTTCCGCGGATATTGAGCGTGAGGCTCTGGCCGTCATTGGTGCCGTGCGCGCTGCCGTTAAGCTTCCACTGGCGGTGAAACTATCCCCCTTTTATACCTCGCCCATTAACTTTTCCACGCAAGCCGCAGCCGCCGGAGCCGGCAGTATCGTCATCTTCAATCGGTTTTATCAAGGCGATATTGATATTGAGAACCTCACCGTGCGCCGCGAACTAAAGCTTTCCACGTCCGATGAACTGCTGTTGCGCCTGCGTTGGGCCGCCGCCATGTATGGCCGGATCGACGGCGGATTGGCCATTACCGGCGGAGTGCAAACTTCACGGGATATCATCAAATGTATGATGGTCGGTGCCGATGCGGTGCAAATAGTTTCCGCCCTGCTGGAATCCGGTCCGGAACATCTGGCCGTTCTACGTCAGGGACTTAGTGACTGGATGGAGCAGCATGAGTACAGTTCGGTTAGCCAGATGAAAGGCTCTATGAGTCTGCCCCATACACCAGAACCGGAACTCTTTGAGCGCGGCAATTACATGCGAATTTTGCAAAGTTGGACCGTATCCGAAGCCACCCAGGACGGATTCTGGAGTTAGCCATGCATGAAATGTCCATTGCCATGGAGCTCCTCGGGCTCATCGAAAGTCGCCTGCCTCCCGACGCGACGCTTGAGGCAGCGCAGGTCCGTATCGGCCCCATGCATGGCGTGGTGGCCGAGGCGATGCAATGGGCCTGGCAGGCGGCGGTGGCCGAAAAGGGCTGGCCGCAAGCCCGGCTGCTCATCGACACCCCACCCTGGCAATTGCATTGTCCGGCCTGCGGGCGACAATGGACCCCGCAGGCAATGGACGAACGCTGCGACTGTGGCCACCTTGAGGCCCGGGTCGTGGGCGGTGATGAATTTCTGCTGCTTTCCATCGACGTGGTGCTGTCTCCAAAGACCGCGACCCCACAAGCGGCTAGATCCAAGACAGGTGCGTTATGAATGTTACGGTACCCGTGGTTGAAAATGTCCTGAAGGTCAATGACGAAATCGCCCTGCTGAACCGGCGGATGTTCAGTGATGCCCACGTGTATGTCATTGATCTGATCGGTGCCCCCGGCTCCGGTAAAACCGCCCTGCTGGAACTTACGCTTGAGCAACTTACAGGAATTGCCCGCACCGGCGTGGTGGTGGGCGACCCCGCCACCGCACGTGACGGCCAGAGACTGGCCCGCTTCACCCGCCATGTCGTACAGATCAATACCGGTCACGGCTGTCACCTCGACGCCAATCAGGTGCGCCAAGCCATCACCAAACTCCCGCTCTCCGACTTGGATATTCTGGTAATTGAAAATGTCGGGAATCTGATTTGCCCGGTTGGCTTTGATTTGGGTCAGCATGCCAAGGTTGGCTTATTTTCCGTCAGCGAAGGAGATGATAAAGCCGCCAAACATCCACATTTGGTGCTGACCGCCGATGCGCTGATTCTAAACAAAATTGATCTGCTGCCCTACGTACCATTTGATGTGCCGCGTTTCCGTGAAGATGTGCGGCATCTCAACCAAGTGGCCCCTTTGATGGAAGTCTCGGTGGCCCGCCGTCAAATCGACCCCTGGACCCACTGGCTGCTGGCCCAGGCCGACAAGGCGAAAACCAATGTCTCGTCATAACCTCCGCCACCACTTCCCAAAACCCCTTTTGCTTACTCGGACGGAAGAGTCGGCTGCGACGGATTCTGGGTCGTCGGTTCATCAGGGTCGAGTCCCAACTCCCGCACCTTTTTATTGAGCGTGTTACGGTTGATTCCCAGAAAATCCGCCGCCTTTATCTTCACTCCATCACAGTGCTTCAGGGCCTGGCCGATCAACCCCCTTTCCACCTGATGGATAACCAGATCATATATCTGCCCTTCATTTAAGGTGTATTTACCCATGGACTCTTCCACCAAACGCTCTACCAGGTCCTGGACATCGCCACCTGTCACGGCGCTTTTGCCCGCCTGGGCAAACGCCCGGATCGCCGTAGGCAGCAATTCTTCCGTGAGGGTATCACCGCGACTCAACACCACGGCCCTTTCAATGGCGTTTTCCAACTCGCGCACGTTGCCCGGCCAGCTATAGCGCACCAGCACGTTAAGCAACTCGCGGCTGATTTTGCTTAAATCCTTGCCGTTTTCGGCATTAAATTTATCCCGGAAAAAGTCTACCAGCCTCGGAATATCCTCGCGCCGACTGCGCAGCGGCGGCAGGGCAATGGTGACCACATTCAGCCGATAAAACAAATCCTCGCGAAAACGCCCCTTGGCCACTTCATCCTGCAAATTCAAATTGGTGGCGGCAATAATACGCACATCCACGCGAATGGTTTTGTTGTCCCCCACCCGTTCCAATTCGCGTTCCTGCAACACCCGCAACAGCTTCACCTGCAAGCTGATGTCCATGGTGCCTATTTCATCCAGAAACAGCGTGCCGCCACTGGCCGCCTCGAACCTTCCCACTTTATCGCGAATCGCACCGGTAAAACTACCCTTCACATGACCGAAAAGTTCCGATTCCAGCAGTGTGCCGCTAAGCGCCCCGCAGTTCACCCGAATGAACGGTTGCTCGGCTCTATTGGAATTGAAGTGAATGGCCTTGGCGATCAATTCCTTGCCCGTGCCCGTCTCGCCCAGCAGCAGTACAGTCGCCCGGCTTGTGGCCACCTGGGCAATGGTGTCAAACACCTCCAGCATCGCCGGAGCGCTGCCGATGATATTGTCAAATTTATATTTGCTCTGCAGGGTATCCCGCAACTGCCGACGTTCTTCCTGCCATTGTGCGCGTTCATCGGCGATGATGCTGTTGATCTTGATCGCTTGCGCAATAAAAGCCGCTACAATTTCCAGCAGCCGCTGATCGTCGGAAAGCGTGTGTTCATCAAGAAACTGCTTATCCACAGACAAGGCGCCCACCGTCCGGCCATCGATTAAAATCGGCACACAAATAAAGCTGATGACCTTCCCTTCCTTGCCAGCCCTCGCTCCGGTACGATTTAAAAAGCGCGATTCTTTCCTGATGTCCGCCACCACCTGCGGCAATCCACTGGCCACCACCTGCCCCGTTATGCCTTCGCCGACCGCATAACGGCCCCGCTGTATTTCTTCCGGTGTCAAACCCAACGCCGCTTCAATTTGCAACCGTCCCGTGGCGTCATTGAGCAACACCATCGAGCCGCGCTCCATGCCCAGCCGATCCGCCAGCACGCGCATGGTCTGCGCAAAGGCCGCGTGCAAGTCCAAGCCGGAGGACAGCACCCGCCCCATTTCCCGCAACAACGTTAATTCTAACTCGGCTCGTTCCATAATATCCGCAGTGACTGGGCTGTCAGCCCAAAACACCATCCTTAAAACAGCCTTTGGCCTCGTCAAGCCAGGATTATTCTAACCGAGAATCATCCTATGCACGTTTATTTAGCAAATTCTGTGCTAGATGCCCCCACTACCTCCAATCAAACGGATACCCGGGGCAAAATCGGCCTCCTTTTTTGCCCGGCCACAGCCCTATTGAACCACCGAAAAAAGCGCGCTTTATAAAGTGCTTAACACTTTTTAATTACATGTGATACAGAAATTCTATAAAATAGAATATTGGCCACGGCATCTCCAGATATGGTTATGGTGATGCTTGGAAGTTTACTTGTATCCCCAACGAATCTCCAGTAGCAGATATAGCTCCACCACTGCCTAATCCCTAGGCTTACGCCTAATCTTTGCACAATTCTGTAGCCGCGACGCGCGGCGGCCGTAGCCATACCACCTATGGCATCAGCGCAAGGTTCGCCAGGCTACCAATGGAAGCTGGTGCGTCATTTTCTTTCTGGCCGCGAGAATCGCTGGTGTTACTTTTAAGATGATGTGCTTAACGTAGACCACCTCGGCTACCGGCTCGCCGATCTTGCCCTCCAGGTGTTTGGAAAGCAGCAGGTTGTAGTGATGATGGCTCGTTTGCACGAAAACCGGTGCCACCACCGTACCGGTAATTTTTTCACCATGCAGCAGAGTGAAAGTGTAGGCGAAGCGAAACCAAGGCTGGGTCTTACCCGAATACAGTTTAATATCACTACCATTTTGCTGGTAACGCCACTGACGAATCTCGCGCTGCGCTAATATTTTCACATCCATCCGGCGCACACGCAGCAGGGCAATATCGCGATAACGCTTGATGGACGAAATCCAGATCCGAAACGGCGTGTCCACGGTCGTGGAAATCCTTCCTCTAAGCACACGACCATTGCTCAAAATCACTTTCCCCGACCGATGTTTAAAATCTTTACGCCCATACATGACCTTCAGCGGATCAAACCCCGGTTGCGTCTCCGGAACCAATTTTGATTGCGGCGCTTGGGTGGTCGGGGCATTGTTAAGCAATTGACTTAAACTTTGCCCCAGCAGTCTTGGCCCTGGCGTACCAACTGCCACCAAGGCGACCAAGCCAGCCCACGCAAAAATCTTTTGGGATGCCCCAAAAGAATTCCACACCAGTCCGCCTGTTCCATCCGTGCGGCCGCGGTTAAGATATTGCTTAAACCTCATGGAAGTTATTATGCCCCAACCACGTGGTCTTTTGCAAGAGTTCGATCAAATGCTCCATCATCGGCGTATCCTGCCGCGCCAGGCCCGCATTCTGGTGGGCTGTTCCGGAGGTGCCGACAGTGTGGCTCTGTTGCGGCTGCTCCATGGAGTCAACCAGGGATATTTCTGGCAATGGCAGTTGATCGTAGCTCATGTGAACCACAACCTGCGTGGGCTTGAAAGTAACGCCGACCAAGCATTTACCAGAAAACTGGCCCGCCAACTGCACTTGCCTTTCCGGGTTAAAAGCCTGGAGTTAAGATCCATTTCTGGTTCCAAAATCAGTGAAAATGCCGCCCGCAAGGCCCGCTTGGCTGCCTTGGGCCGCATGGCTACCGCCGCTCGCTGTTCCTATATTGCCTTGGCCCATCACGCCGACGATCAGGCCGAAACCGTTTTGATGCGGCTCATCCGCGGTACCGGGGTACGCGGCATGGCGGGCATGGCCACCTCGCGCCCGCTGGGAACCATACGGCTGGTGCGGCCACTGCTAAGCTTTCCCCGCCAAGCTCTGCGTGAGTATCTTGGTGCGGTCGGCCAGCCCTGGCAAACCGACCGCACCAACACCGATCTTCAATTTTTGCGTAATCGTATCCGCCATGAACTTATCCCATTGTTGGCTGGCTATCAGCCCAACATTCGCCGTACGCTCGTGCGTCTGGCGGAAAACGCCCGTCTCGCAGATCGGGCCATTACCAAAGAAGCCAATTGCTTAATCGCCCTCGTAACTCACCAGCGGCGCACATGTGCCTACCACATGGCCATTCAACCGCTGATTGGAAGTTCGATCGCCGCTGTGGCCATGGCGTTGCGTCATATTATCGTCGCCGCGGGCGGTCGGGCCGATCAAATCCACCACAACCAACTTCTGGCGGCTGTGCGGGCCGTTCGCCGCCGGGCTCTCGGCACGTCTCTGCAATTTTCACGTGGCGTTGTGCTGACCATACACCGTGATCAGATTACAGTTCGAGAGTCCCCGGCCAGAAGTGAAAGGCCCGACCGATAACGTGATCTATATCAGGTCCGCCTGCTCCGAAAGCAGTATCCCGCAGCGGCCTTTATTTCCGTTATACGAATAATCAAATCGTCCATCTTTTCGCTTGCATTGTCACCCCTATTCCAGGATAATACAGCCCAATCATGGATGATTCGGCCTAATTGAGTTCTCCCCGGCAACATGGAAGTCGCCGCTTCGACTAACCACTGCTGGAGTGAACCGGAATGAAGCACCGTCGTCATCGCTACCGCAAGCCGCTATCCAAGGGCGAATTGGCCGCCCTGCTTGGGCTTTTCATGCTGGTACTCGGTGCCATCTCGATGTTTATGCGCCCCCGCACATTTCCCCGCCTGTTGGGCCAGGTGGTTTTGGGCCCGTCGGCTCAACCGTCCGGTAATACTGCCCAGGCTCTGGTGCCGACACCACAATCCACCTCCAAAATTTACAGCGTTCTTATGCCTACCCATGTCTCCTCCACTGCTGCCGGCCGGTACAGGCCGGGTCATGCCGCAGCGCTATCACGCCTAATCTTTGGCCACGCGACGGCCGCTCGACATCCAACCCCGTTTTGGTTCCATGGCCGCCGGTATGTTTACTGGAAAACCATCCTTATGCGCGTTACCAGCTACGCCCCGGATCGTCGTTGCTGCTGGCCTTTCGCCGGTACCACCACCGCATCCGGGGCCAGCGTACACACCAATGACGGTCGGCTGGTGGCCGCCGATACGCAAATTATTCCTTTTCATAGCCTGGTGAGCGTGCCCGGCTACGACCACAGTCGGCCCGTTCCCGTGCTTGATCGCGGCGGAGCCATCCGCGGCTATCGGCTGGATGTGCTTCAACCCACTTATCAGCGCGCCAGCGACTGGGGAAGCCGCCTGCTTCGCGTACGCGTGTTTCGACCAGTTGCCGAAAACTAATCCAGCGGCCATAGTACCAGATTGTGACTACCTCTTTAATTATCAATGCCGATGATTTCGGCTTTTCTCCTGGTATTACCGATGGCATCGTCACCGCCCATCGCCACGGCATATTAACCAGCACCACCCTGATGACGAACATGCCCGATGCCCCACGGGCCATCGCCCTGGCCAAGGAAAATCCGGCCCTGGGCGTAGGAATTCATCTTGGCCTGACCCAAGGCCGCCCTATTACCCGCAACCTGCGAAGCCTGGTGGATGGGCGCGGCGATTTTTGCCGCGGATTACCCGCCCTGCTGGCCAAAATCAGCACCTCCAGCCGCGCTCGCCGTGAAACACAATTGGAATGGGCAGCCCAAATTGAATTTGCCCTGGCCCATAACCTTATTCCCACCCATCTTGATTCTCACAAACACATCCACCATTGGCCGCCGCTGGCAAAAATTACCCTGGAGCTTTCCCGCAGCTACAACATTGGCTTTATTCGCTGCGCCCGTGAAACGCCTATACCCGGCTACCAAACCACGCCCGCCTACACTCTGCTCGCCCACCTTGCCGCCAAGCTTTATCCGCAAATTCTAGCCGCCGGCCGCCGTACCACCGATTGGTTCTTCGGATTAAGCGCTACGGGAAATATGTCCACCAAAACCTGGCTCACCCTGCTGCAACATCTGCCCGCTGGTACTGGCGAAGTGATGGTCCACCCCGGAAATCCCGTCGGCCTAACCCCTCACGACACCCGATTGCTCTCCCAGCGTACGCTGGAACAAGAGACGTTAGCCGACGCCGTGGTCAAAACTCGCTGTGCCGACGTGGCGGTGAAGTTGGTTCATTACGGCAACTGCTAAGCTACCGGACGGTTCGCTGCACCGCAGCCGTTTACAGGTGTTGAATTAGCATGAACATGGCAATGAGGAAGGCTATCAGGGCCATGGCAAAAGCCCCGTTGAGCATCCAAGTGCCGCGCACCCTTGATTTTTCCACCCATTCATGCATCTGCATGGCCGAAATAGCGCAGCTATCTCGCACCTGCCCCAAACACTCCACTGCATGTTGATTGGCCATCTGCAGCCGGTCGATCATAATGGAAAAGCGGTTGAAGGATTCCACCAGTTGCCGGTCAATTTCGTTGCCGGTTTCAATTTGTTCTCGAATGATCCGCAATATTTCACTATGGTCCTTGGTGGTCCCTGCAAGGCCAGCCGATATCTCTGCGACCCGCCGCTGCCGCTGAGAATGCATGGCCAATTGATCATTGATCACCTGCAGCATCTCCGCCTGCATTTTGCTGGTTTGGGGCAGTGTTTCCACCGCATGTGGCAACGTACCCAGCCGTGAAAGCATCTCTTCCTGCCGCTGCCGCTGACCATCCAATGTGGAGCGTAACTCCTGTACCGTCTGCAAAAGAGAATCGTAACTTTGCTGAAGTTTGTAATGATTCGGCTCCGCAAAAGCCGTCCCTGGGCCAACCCGCCTTAGCACCGCCGGATTGGGTCCATCGGTCCCCGTGGCGGCATATTCCTGTGCGGATGCGGGAGAATCGTTATCCGCGTACTGCGGATACGCCTCGTAATCCACTACTTCCGGACCACTCGTCCGAAAAAAACGCCTAAATTGCGAAAAAAAACCCATGGCCAACTCCACCAAAAGCCCACATCTAATTATAGCAACGTCGGTATCTAAAACCTAATGCCGCAAACCGTGGGAATAATGGCTAAACAGCCCGGCAGATCAACATTTTCGCATTTTACTCTGGGCCAGAGGCTCTGGCGGTCATAGGCTGGCCTGATGAAAATATCCGCCACCCTTCATCTCCCGAGGCATCGGGATTGCACCGTCGCCCAGCCCGGTCCCGAAGATCCCGACATTCGTCGGGAGATCGTGGCGTTCCGAGAAATCAGGGCTTCCGGCGGGCAAACAAAATCCAAAATCACCAGCCGCTCAACCCGGCGCTCCCCAACACGCACCAGAATCAATTTTCGCACCAACCCGTCCTTTGCTGAATTTTCAAGTTTTTCATCATCAGCTCAGTAACAGGCTCTCCGAGTGGGAACCTGACGAAATCGAAGAGTTCTTCGACCAGTATTTCGAATGGCTTTTTCCAACCACGAATTGACAATTACAGGCCAACATTGGCTTCCGTCGGCCCGCTATACCTCACGCGGCCAATAATTGAACATTATCAAACATCTGGAAATTGAGCGTGAGGGTGGTCTTGAGTGCCTCCTGGTGGCGCGTGTTTATGGCGT
>JABEVA010000119.1 GCA_013044065.1 Phycisphaerae bacterium | reverse complement strand
TGGCTAATCCCAACGGCACAACCACCAAGCGGAAAACCACCCGTTGCCCAAGAGGCCCCGGCCCGCATTCTCCGGCGATGCCTCCGTCGCCACTGATGGCTGATCGCTGAACGCTCTGCCCACCGCCCGACACCTTCAGGGTATGGTTCCATCCAGGCCGTGGTGCGGACTGGCCTTGGCCGGCAGAATAATATGGATGGCGGCATAACGGCCGCTTTTTTTGACGTCAATGCCTCCCAACGCCGGAAGATATTGCCAGGGGTTGGGAATCTCCTTGGCCGGGCCACGCCACCGTGTCAGCACCACACCCATGTTGCTGACCTTTTCCCAGCCGCCAAAGAAACGCTGGAAATACCAAACCGCCACGCGAAAAATAATGGAACCTTGGTGGCCGGAATAAAAGCCGGTGGTGCGAAGCTGTTCCACCACCACCGTGGCATGGCGATGATCCGCCGCAATCCACAGGGGTTCGTTATAATTGGTAAATCTCTGAATTTTTGTAATAAAAGTCAAAATCTGACGGGAATCGGCGGCGGTGAATTTGCCCTGCGGTGTGCAAAGCCGGTAATAGCGCATGTTCACCCCTTCCCACCGCCCCTGCTTATTCCACACCAGCAGATCATAATAATGGCCCGCTACCAGATGCGGGATTGAAAAGCTTTCGGTTCGGGCGTTCCAAGTGCCCGGAAAGACCCATGGGGTACGGCTTTTGCCACGGCCCAGGAATCCACGGCTAACCGCCAGCGGATTGGTTCGCACGCGATTCACCGCCCAGATTTTCGTAATGGCGCTTGGGGATTGCAATGTGCCCCGCAACGTCACCGCCGCGCAGGAATGGCTGCGGCAAAGCAGGAGAGTCGATAACACCAGCATCGGAAAGAAAAATCTGCGGTAACGCATGGTCGCTCCAAAAAATACCATCCGAATCAATGGCCCCGGGCAAAAATTGTGGCACTGGGGTGGGCGTGCGCCAAAGCCCTTCACCCGCGCAGCCTCTATTGTGCCGTACTCCTTGATCTCACCCGTTGAGGCACGGACGGCGAAATCTCCCGAGGCTTCGGGCCAGGCCTCCGTCGCAGGAGCGGCCAATCGGGACTTCCGTCTGCCGACTCTCCCGATACCGGCCTTTGGCCGGCGGGAGCCCGCTGCCCTTCAAGCAGTCGGGACCGTCTCGCGCAGCGCCCACCTGCGTTCCTCCGCGTCGCGCGGTGCCCCGTCGTCGTACTCCCGACTCCCGTCTGGCGGGCCACGCAGCCCGCGCTAGTGTCTAAACGAGCATACGGGCTTTCCCAATCGCCGGCGATTAAGCTTGCCGCCGCGAGCGCTCCAGCCAGCCAGTATCAACGGTGGCGCTTTGAAAATCTTTCTCATTGACGATTTGGCGCAGCAGAGGAATGGTGGTTTTTACGGGACTGGCCCGAAATTCATCCAAGGCCCGCCGCATGGTGGCAATGGCTTGGGCGCGGGTGGGCCGATGGACGATGAGCTTGGCGATCATGCTGTCGTAATTAGGCCCGATACGGTAGCCCTGGCCGGCGTGGGTATCCAGGCGGACGCCCGGCCCGCCAGGAGGCACAAATTCTTCCAGGGTGCCGGGGCAGGGGGCAAAATTGCGGTCGGGGTCTTCCGCGTTGATGCGGCATTCAATGGCCGCCCCCTGGAGTTGAATGTCTTTTTGTTGCAAAGTGAGCTTTTCACCGGAAGCGATGCGCAACTGCCATTGAATAAGATCCTGTCCCGTAACCATTTCCGTAACCGGATGTTCCACTTGGATGCGGGTGTTGACTTCCAGAAAGAAAAATTTCCGCTCTTTATCCATGATGAACTCTACAGTGGCCGCGGAATAATATCCCGCCGCTTTGGCCAGCCGCACCGCCGATTCGCAAAGTTCCTGCCGCGTGGCTTCATCGAGAACCGGGCAGGGGGATTCTTCAATAAGTTTCTGGTGGCGGCGCTGAATGCTGCAATCCCGCTCAAAGAGATGCACCACATGACCAAATTTATCCCCGAGAATCTGCACTTCCACGTGGCGTGGCTCTTGGTGGTACTTTTCAATAAACACGGTGGCATCTTTGAAGGCTGCCTCCGCTTCGGCCTGCGCCGCCTTGAGCGACCCTTTCAAGCTTCTTTCATTATGGGCGACCCGCATCCCGCGCCCACCTCCGCCCGCGGATGCTTTGATAATCACCGGGTAGCCGATTTTCTTGGCCACCTCCGCAGCCTCCTTTTCTGTTTTTACCGGCCCATCGCTGCCGGGCGTAAGGGGCACGCCGCACTCCCGGGCCAGCTTTTTGGAGGCCAGCTTGGATCCAAGTAAACGCATGGATTCCACGGAAGGCCCGATAAATTCAATTTTGCAGCTTCGACAAACCTCGGCAAAATGCGCGTTTTCCGAAAGGAAACCGTAGCCGGGGTGAATGGCTTGCACATCCGCGACCTCCGCAGCCGAAATAAGCCGCGGAATATTCAAATAGCTTTCCGCCGCAGGACCCGGCCCGATGCAGATAGCCGAATCGGCCAGTTTCAGATAACCCGCATTGCGATCGGCTTCGGAATACACCACCACCGATTCAATGCCCAGCTCCTTGCAGGCGCGGATGATCCGCAGGGCAATTTCACCACGGTTGGCGATTAGGATTTTGGAAAACATATCGTTCCTCGACTGGAAGGATTTGTACCGGTAGGCCGGTCGCTCCGCCACGTCGGTGGGGCGGGGGATCTAATCCGGCCGAACCATAAACAGCGGCTGATTGAATTCCACCGCTTGACCGTTGGCAACCATCATTTTTACCACCGTGCCGGCCACCTCGGCATGAATTTCATTAAATACCTTCATGGCCTCTATGACGCACACCACGGATTTCGGCGTTACCGATGCTCCCGCACGTACGTAGGGATCCGAATCCGGGTTGGGGGCGGCATAAAACGTGCCCACCATCGGCGATTTAATGGCCACCAAATCGTCGGCCTGCGTGGTCGCCGCTGCCCCCTCCGTCCCGCCCGTAGCCGCCGGGGCCGGTACCGCAGCCGAAAGGGCCGTGGCTGCGCCCGCACCCACCGCACCCGCCGGCATATCTCTTTTAAGACGAATCCTGGCCTTGTCTTCCACCAATTCCAATTCCGTTACACTGTGGTCCGTCATCAGCTTAATTAAATCCCGCACCCTTTTGTTATCGGTAAAGCTTTCTTTAGCCATTTTCCATGTCTCCGTCTGTTATTTTTACCTTGGCATCCGTCGCGCACAGCCGCCGCCGGCTGCTTCACAACCGCGCCGAGCCGATATCGTTGGGCAGAGTGCTTAGCACACGGTGGCCCTGTCGTGTCACCAGCACGTCGTCTTCGATCCGCACGCCGCCGATTCCGGGAAGATAAATTCCCGGCTCCACCGTGACCACCATCCCCGCCTCCAGAATAACCGTGCTTCGTGGAGAAAGCGAGAGTGGCTCATGAATATCCCGACCAATTCCGTGCCCCAGCCCATGGCCGAAAGCGTCTCCATAACCAGCCTTTTTTATGATGTTGCGGGCAATTTTGTCCACGGCACGACCGGTCAGGCCCGGCTTGATGGCCGCAATCGCCGCTTGCTGGGCCTCCCGCACTACCTGGTAGATTTCCTTGACTTTCCGCGGTACCTGACCAACGAAAATCATACGTGTTAAATCCGACCGGTACCCCCCAACCCGCGCCCCCCAATCAATGAGCAGTGCCGTATTGTTCTCCAGTCTTACATTGCCCGGGCGATAATGCGGAAGGCTGCCATTGGCTCCGGCCGCCACAATGGTTTCGAAGCTGGCATCTTCGGCCCCGCGCCGACGCATCTCATAAACCAATAGCGCCGCAATTTCATTTTCGCTCATACCCGTATGCAGCCCGGCTTTGAGCTTCTCAAAGCCGTGCTGCGCCACAGCCACTGCTTGTTCAATAAGTTCGATTTCCACCGCATCTTTACGGTTGCGCAGTGGAAAAACCATTCCTTCCACGCTTTTATACGCCACTTTTTTGCCGCTTTTGCCCAACGCCGTGCGTAACGAACGCTCTTCCCGCACGGTGATGGATTCTGCCTGGGCCGCCAGCGAACTTAGGCCGTTCCGCGGCATGATTTTGGCCAAAGCCTCCGCCAGCCCCTTTTTGCGCACCACGATCCGGACCCATGGACATTGCTGCGCAGCCTGCTGGCTGTAGCGCGAATCGGTAATCAGCCAGACGCTATCCGGCGTCACCAAGGCCCAGGAATCGTCGCCTTCAAATCCGGTCAGATAGCTGACCTCCGGACCGTCGTTGACCAGCAGAATCGGCAATCTCTTTGTCCGTTGGATCGCCCGTAAGGCTTCCACGCGCTGTGCCAGATGCGGCGGCCATTGAATTTGCAGGGCCATAACCGGCTTTCCCGTTACACGTTCCATCGAGCAGCAGTATAAGAGAATCGGCTGGTTCCTACCATGGTGGAGGCCCATGGCCGTGGCTGCGTCCGCAACCAAAGCGGCCAGCTTTCAGCGATCGACCGTCAGCCTTCGTGGTTTTGCCGGCACCGGGCAGTGGTTGCCAATTGCCAACCGCCTAGCGCTTGTATCGTGCCCGCATCGCACGGGATCAGTGGCAAAACTCTTCGCACCATGGCAAGAATTTAACCGCTTGTGGCCCGAGACTACTTCACAGCGGTCAGGTTATAGTGATCCGGAAGCGGCTTGGCGGCGGCGTATTGGGCCGCATCCATGCTTTGCATATTCTTATACATGGCCGCCACCAGTTTTCGCCCCAGCTTTTGAACATGGGCATCACCCAATCGCGGCAGCGATAACTGATAATTCCGCCAAGTTACAAAGCGATATTCCGTTTGCAGCCACACCAATCGCATCACCTTATACGCTTGGGCCATCATGGGGGTGTTGTAGCGGGCTAAATTAATACCCTTGGCCAGTTGGCTGGCGCTAAATGTCCCCACCATCTGATGGTTGATCCGCAGTTGATAGTGCCCCGCCGCCAAACCGCCAACACGCAGCGACTCGCTGTCCAGAACCCGATACGCATGAACCAGCTTCAATACCATCGCCGCCAGCGGGTTCACCGCATGCATATTTTCCGGCGGTCCCGTCCACCCCGCGGCCATGGGTGGAAATTGCGGCCAGGAGGCATGAAGCGTCATCATGGGGTATGGCAAGGACTTGTCCATCTCTGTCCAGGAAATTTGCGTCGGCGAGACGGCTAGATGGCTTACCGTCGTGTTTGCTCTCTGGACGACGGATTTATCGGCGGCGTTAAGATCCACTGCCGCCACTGTCGCTGGAGCATCCCACGCCCGCAACAAAGTCTGTGCCATCACCATCTGGCCCGTAGCGCCCGGATGACATTGGCCGGGGATGATGCGTGTGGCCAGATGAGGATTTATTTTGATTGCAGCCTTAATTGCCTTGACCAGTGCGGAGTTAAAATTAACGCACAGCAGATCATTCTTAGCCGCCAGCTTCTTCACAAAGTTGCTGTAACGGATGAGCACGTCATTGTAGCTTCCTGGCCGATGGTGCGGATTACGCGGATAACCTTTTCGCTGGGAATAATTATCCCACGGAGACGGCGCAATAAGCACAATTTTCACCCCCGGCAGATGGGCCTGAAGCGATTGAATAATGTGCCGGTAGCCGTTTTTGTAGATTGTAAAAATACGCTTATTAAACGGCCTGTAACTACCATCATTCATGCCCAGCATAATGGTGACCACGTTGGGCTTAAAAGGAAATACGTCGCGCTTCAAGCGTAAATTAATCGCGCCGGCCCAACCGCCCGTCACCCGATCGCCGCCCACACCGGAGTCCACAAAGCGTACGTGCAGATCGGGAAACCGCGTGCGAATAAACGTTTGCACCGCTACCGGATAATAACGTTGCTCGGTAATGCTGTCTCCATAGAACACCACACGATCGCCCGGTTTAATAAAAAACCCTTTTGCCTTTGCTGAATGCCCGCTGGTCAAGGCCACCAGCAACAACGCACCCATTGCACCCCAGAGCATCGATTTCATTGATACATTCTCCAAAACACACACGTGCCTGTCCGCTTACTGCTGGAATTTTCAGTCAGCCAGTCAGGTCAACAACGGGGCCATAATCGCCGATCTTCCGGCATCGGTCAAGATCCTGTGCCACAACCCGTTATATTGATGACGCAATCCCAGATGCGGCATTTGACGGCTTCCCTCGAGAGTGGTACAACAAAACGAACATTTGTCGGTCAGCCTCGTTGCTGTGTAATTCAAGCATTGCCAGTCCATGGGGGATACTAAATTGACTACCGCTGATTCCATAGCCGCCGGTTCCGCGTCCTCCCGGAAGGTTGTCGGATTATTAATTGAGTCCTCCCGGGTCTACGGACGAGGTTTGCTGCGCGGTATCGCTAAATTCACTCGAATTCACAACAACTGGTCGATCCTGTACCAGGAACGGATGCTCAGCGATCGTATTCCACCGTGGCTCGTGAAACGGAAGTGCGACGGCATTATCGCACGTATTGAAACCCGTGAAGAGTTTGATTTTCTTTGCCATCGCAGGATCCCGGTCGTTGATTTGTGTGGCGTTTACCGCTCCCAAAAAATTCCGCGAATCCTCCCTGATGAGCGGCGCGTGGCGGATCTTGCGGCGGAACACCTGCAGTCACGTGGCTTGCGGAACTTTGCCTTCTGCGGATTCGCCGGTGCCGATTACTCCGAACACCTGCGGAATTATTTCATCCACGCCGTTGGCACATCCGGGCGGCCTGTTGCCGTCTATGAGGGTGCTAAAGTTCGAGCCGGCACCCCGGTGACCGCCATTGAAGCCGAATCGCTTTTACACGAAACGGAGTTGGAGGACTGGCTGGCTGGCCTGCCCAAGCCCGTTGGCATTATGGCGTGTAACGACATCCGTGGCCGGCAGGTACTCAACGCCTGCCACTGCCGCCGAATTTTGGTGCCGGATCAAGCCGCCGTCATTGGTTTTGACAACGACGATGTATTGTGT
>JABEVA010000118.1 GCA_013044065.1 Phycisphaerae bacterium | reverse complement strand
GGTGGGTGGCAAATTGGATTGCATCAGTTGTTCACGAACGGCCCGCGCACGCTACAGGATATGGGGCAAGGTTTCAATTTTGAATTTAAGGCATGCCGAATGGGCTTGGATCAGTCTGTTTTCAGTCGGGCTGACTGATTTATACATTCGGCTGTGTGCCATGGGAATGTTGCATGATATGAGGTTATTTATAATAAAGTGAACAATAAATACGAAACGCACGAACATGATGTCATCATTATTGGTGCCGGCGGCGCGGGGCTGCGGGCGGCCATTGAATGTTCCGCCGCCGGCTTAAAAACTGCGATGATCTGTAAGTCCCTGCTGGGCAAGGCGCATACGGTGATGGCGGAAGGGGGTATTGCCGCTTCGCTGGCCAATGTGGATTCCCAAGATAATTGGCAGACCCATTTTCAGGACACCATCTTCGGCGGGAAGTATCTGAACAACTGGCGCATGGCTGAACTACACGCGCGGGAAGCTCCGGAACGGGTGCGCGAGTTGGAACGATGGGGTGCGGTTTTTGACCGCACGCCGGAAGGTAAAATTCTACAACGGGCCTTTGGCGGGCATACCTATAAGCGGCTGGCTCATGTGGGCGATCGCACGGGATTGGAACTGATTCGCACGCTTCAGGATAAAGGCATTCATCAGGGTATTGATGTATTTATGGAATGTACCATTACCCGGCTGCTCAAGGATGGTGAGAGGGTATGTGGGGCCTTTGGATACTGGCGGGAAACGGGACGGTTTGTGGTATTTAAAGCCAAGGCCATTGTGCTTTCCACCGGCGGGCTGGGGCGTTGTTATAAAATTACCTCGAATTCATGGGAAGGGACCGGCGACGGGCACGCCCTGGGGTTTGATGCGGGTGCGGAACTGCTGGATATGGAATTTGTGCAGTTTCATCCCACCGGTATGGTCTGGCCGCCGGGTGTACAGGGATTGCTGGTGACGGAAGCGGTTCGCGGCGAAGGAGGAATGCTTCGTAACAACAAGGGCGAGCGCTTCATGGAAAAATATGATCCCAAACGCATGGAGCTGTCCACCCGCGATGTGGTGGCGCGGGCCATTTATACGGAAGTCAAGGAGGGCCGCGGATCGCCGCATGGAGGATGTTTTCTGGATATTTCGCATCGCGGTGCCGCGTATGTGAAACAGAAGTTGCCAAGCATGTACCATCAGTTCAAAGAACTTGCCGATGTGGATATTACGCAGGAACCGATGGAAGTGGGACCGACCTGTCATTACGCGATGGGTGGGCTTAAAGTTACCGCCGATAACGGTGCCACTTGCGTCCCCGGCCTGTATGCGGCGGGGGAATGTACCGGTGGAATGAACGGGGCCAATCGGCTCGGCGGTAATTCGCTTTCGGATCTACTGGTGTTTGGCCGGCGGGCGGGTATGGGGGCGGCTGAATACGTGCGAAGAGCCCCGGCACCGAAAGTAGATGATGCAGGGGTGGAAAATGCGGCGGCGGAAATGACCGGATTCTTTGGCCGGCCCAATGCGGAAGATCCTTATAAGCTGCACCTGGATCTGCAAAATGCCATGCAAAGCCTGGTGGGCATTTTCCGCGAAGAAAAAGATTTGACCGCCGCCATTGCCAAGCTGGAAGAATTCCGGCACCGGGCTGAAAACGTGGGAGTAGTGGAAGGGCAGCGGATGTTCAATCCCGGCTGGCATCTGTGCCGGGATCTACGCAACATGCTGACCTGCGCCGAGGCCATTGCCCGTGCGGCGCTGCTGCGGCAGGAAAGCCGTGGGGCTCATAGCCGTATCGACTTTCCGAAGTATGATGATTATTGGGGCGAACATAACATTGTGATAAAAAAGGATGGCCAAACCATGAAGGTGGAGCGGTGTCCCGTGGTGAAGACGGCGGAATTGCAGCCGCTGGTGGATGATAAAAAAGCCAAGGAGAAGAAATGAGCCAGCGGACGTTCAAGGTTTGGCGGGGTGATCCAAACGGTGGGGCGTTTGTGGATTATCGGGTGGAGGTTGAGGAAGGCATGGTGGTGCTGGATGCCATCCATCAAATTCAGCGGGAACACGCCCCGGATTTGGCCTGCCGTTGGAATTGCAAAGCTGCTAAATGCGGTTCGTGCAGTGCGGAAGTCAATGGTAAACCCCGGCTGATGTGCAAAACCCGGCTGGATGCCCTGCCGCCCCATGAAGCGGTAAGCGTTTCGCCGATGAAAACCTTTCCGATTATCCGCGATCTGGTGACGGATGTATCGTGGAATTACACGGTGAACAAAAAGATTCCACCTTTTACGCCCGGGCCGGACGCCAATTTTCTCATGCAGCAGCGGGATGTGGACCGGGTGCAGGAATTCCGCAAATGCATTGAATGTTTTTTATGTCAGGATGTATGTCACGTTTTGCGCGAGCACGATCTGAAGCCGCAATTTTTCGGTCCGCGATTTCTGGTGCGCGTGGCGAGTCTTGAAATGCACCCCATGGACAGCCTGGACCGGCTGAAATTGCTTAAGGATGAGGGCGGGGTGGGCCTGTGCAACATTACCAAATGCTGCACTGAAGTCTGCCCGGAAGAAATTCACATCACGGATAACGCCATTATCCCCCTTAAAGAGCGCGTGGTCGATAAATATTACGATCCGCTGCGCATTGTGCTGCGGGTGCTTACGGGTGGAGATAAAGACCGCCAGTCTGCGGGAAGATAATCAGGGGCCAAGTGGGCGGCGCGCGATATGCCGCCAGCGAAGAAGATTGGCAATTCCCAGCACACAAATATAAATTGCCGCCATAAGCCATGGTCCGCGCGGACCTGCTTGAGAGTAATATGTGGCGGCCGCATATCCGCCGGCCACACAAATTCCCCAGGATAAAACCAACCATAAAATGGCCGGGAAAATTGTATCGCCGGCACCGCGCAGGGCGCTGATGGAAACAATGTTGACCGCGTCAAACGCTTGAAAAACAGCGGCGAAAATCAGCAAGCCTGCGGCGATCTGGATCTGTTGCGGACTGGTCAAAAATACTCTGGCCAGAGCGTGTCCGCACAGCCAGAATAAAAGGCCGCACGAACTCATGTACGCAATGGCCAAAGCCAGCGCCAGCCGCGTGGACCGGCGCGCCGTGGACGGGTCGCCCGCGCCCCAGTACCGGGCCACAACTGCGTTTACTGCGGCTCCCAGGCCTACTGCGGGCAGGTAAGATATCTGAATGAAACGCATGACCGCACTTTGCGCCTCGGCGGCATTTGGGCCGAAGCGATTGACCAGCCACAGGGTGAAAATTGTCCAGGTCAGTACATCGTTGCTCCATTGGCTGCCGGCGGGTAATCCGAGCCGTAGCAGTTGGCGCAGCTTGGCCACTTGCGGCCGCCACGTGTAGGTGCTGTGAAATTCGCGTCGAGTGCGGGCGGAAAAAAAGAAGCCAACCATGATGCTAAACGAAACCAGCACCCCGGTGACCGTGGCCATGGCCGACCCCAGCAGGCCCAATTTGGGCATTCCGGCGTGGCCGAAAATAAACAGCCAATCCAATATCAAATTCACCAGATTTCCGGCCAGCCCCGCAACCGCCACGCGCACGGGGCGGGCCACGCCCATGTAAAAACTGGTCAACACCATCAAGGCCAGATTGACAGGGGCGGCGGCGATAAGAAAATCAAAAAATAACACCTGCCCGTGCAGGATCACCCCGGTTTGCCCCAGCAAACCAAAAATTATCGGTGCAAGAAAAATGAGGCCGATACAGGGCAGAATGGAAAGCACGGCACACCACAGGCCCTGCCATGCAAAGGCTGCGGCATCGATTTTGGCACCCCGTCCGAAAGATTGGCCGGCCAGTGTGTTTACGCACTGGGCCAACCCGGAAAGAAAGGCCAGCGGTACCCACGCCGTGACGCCACCGCCGTAAGCGGCCGCCAAATTAACCCCGCCGCCCGGCGTTTGCCGGTCCAGCCAGGAAAGCATCAGGCCGTCGATAAATTGCATCAGCGTCAGACCCAACATGCCCAGCACATTGGGGGCGGCGTTCAACAGAAGTTCGTAGAGCAGCGCCCAACCCGTGGGGGAACCGCGGGCAACCTGGGTTTCGGGCGGTTGGGTTTGACCTTCCGGAATCATCTCCTGCGGATTCTACCACGACGCGGTGCGCTTGATATGCAAACCCCTGTCACGTTACTATACTTGCAGTGATGACGATGAAAGGTTTAGTAACATGACCAGTGCTTATGCCAATTTAACGGACCGGGTTAATGGCGATTCAGCCAACGATAGTTATAGTGTTATTCGGGGCTTTTTCTGGATTTTGTTTTTTGTTGCCGGGATTGGCGCAATTATCGCGGACCTGCTGATTCGCTACAAGTACCTGGCGCAGGCGAGCCCCATCGACTACGTGCGGCTGGCGATTGTGGGAGTGACACTGCATTTGGTGGGCTGTTACATTGCCGGCGGTGCGGTATGGTTGGCCCCACCAAAAAATAAGGCCTTGCTCGCGTTAAGCATTGTGGTATTGGCGGCCAACGTGCTTTTTACCTTCCTGCTGATTGCGACCGGGGCGTTTACTCTGACCCATATACGGGCATAAGGGGGATTGCGGCACGGGGGCTTTTTGCTCCAGATTGACCGCTGGATGGGTGGATTGGGCTGGCGCTAAAAAAAAGGTGCCAAAGGCGAAAAATTGACTTTAATTGTAATTCCCATATCAAAAGTAGGAATAAACTTGAAATTGACCAAGAACTATGCTATAGTTTAATGAATTGGTTATTTTAATCACATACTTATTTAGTATGTAATTAAATTTTTGGAGTCTGTAACATGAATACCCCAACAGTATCAGCAGTGCCAGCGGGTGGCCGCAAAATCAACAAGGTTGAAGAAATCAAGCTGGCTAAAGATGGGTTGGATGTATGGGATGATATCTTCCGTTATGCCCGGGCGGAGGTTACCGAACCGTTGGAGTCGCTGCTTTCTGCGAAGGATTTGGAAACCTATAGGCGAACGGTGCCTCATTGCGATGCGCCGGAGGTTATTCGCAGTGCGTCGCGCCGGGCCAAGATTACCGAAGAAGATTTTGTGCGTTTGCGCTGGTTCGGTATTTACCAGCAACTGCCCAACTTGTGCCATTTCATGCTTCGCATTCGCATTCCCAATGGTTTTTTGAATGTGGATCAGCTTGAAGCCGTTGCAACCATTGTGGAAAAATATGCCAGCGGATTTGCGGATATTACCACCCGGCAATGTTTTCAGTTGCATTATTTAACGCTGGAAGCCCTGACGGAAATTCTGCCTCATCTAGAAAAAGTGGGCCTGGTGAGCAAGTTTGCCTGTGGAGATACTCCACGAAATGTGGTGGGTTGTCCGCTGGCGGGGTGCCTGGCTGCGGAAATCATTGATGCTTCCCCGGCCGCTGCGGCGGTCAATCAGATGTTTCTGGATGGCAATAAAGAGTTCAGCAACTTTCCGCGGAAATTTAAATCCGCCGTGGCGGGTTGCCACCTGCATTGCCATCAGCCCCAGATCAATGATATTGGCGTCTTCGGTGTACGCCGGGTACACCCGGTAAGCGGCCACGAAGAACGCGGCTTTGGCATCTGCGTCGGCGGCGGGCTCTCCAGCCAGCCGTACATCGGACAGGGCCTGCGCGCCTTTGTGCAAGAGGCCCAATTGCCGGCAGTGGCCCGGGGCGTAGCCCACATCTTCCGCGACCATGGCTACCGCGAAAAGCGCACCCGGGCCAGACTCAAGTATCTGGTGGCCGACTGGGGCTGGCAGAAATTCCGGGATTATCTGGAGGCCGACATCGGCTTCAAGCTGGAGCACGATGACAACATTGCCGCCCCGGAATATGCCCCTCATACCGATCATCTGGGGTCAGGTCCGCAGAAGCAACCTGGCCTATCCTACATTGGTGTACCCATTGAACGCGGGCGCATCACGGCGGAGCAGTTGCGCGCCGCGGCCCAGATCGCGCGGAGTTTCGCCGGCGTGGATAAAGCCCGCATCGCTCTGTCCAACAAGCAGAATCTGCTGTTTGTGAATATTCCCACGGGTCGGGTGGAAGAAATGTGCAAGGCTCTCGATGGGGTGGGGTTAACGCCTCATGCGCCCCTTTGGCGGGGCAATCTGGTTTCCTGTACGGGCACGCAATTTTGCAACCTGGCTATTGTGGAAACCAAGGCCCGGGCTGGACGGATCCTCAAATACCTGGAAGAAAATGTGGAAATTGATACTCCCATTATGGTCAGCGTCACCGGCTGCCCCAACAGTTGCGCCCAGTATCAGGTGGCGGATATCGGGTTGATGGGAGTGGTGTGTAATTTCCGCGGACAACGTGGCACCGAAGCGTTTCAGGTGATGTTGGGCGGCACCCTTGGAGCGGATGCCGCCTTTGCCAAAGTCGCGCTAAAAAAAGTGCCGGCCGATCTTGTCCATAAATCCATCGCCCAGATTGTGCAGGCTTACAAGGCCAACCGCACTGACGAGGATGAAACCTTTCGCCAGTTTGTGCTGCGCAACACGCCAGAACAATTGGCTCAATGGCTTAACATTCCGGAAATGGCGGAGGTTAATTAAACCAGGGTGCCGTGGCTGTAAGGCTATTGCGGCAATATCATGCGCTGGCCATACTCACACGTGCTGGCGTGCAGGCTCGGGTACTTGACCCGGTAGTAATCAAGAAAATCCTGCGGGTTGGCGCTGTTCATGGCGAACATGTCGTAATGGGCCGGCAATACC
>JABEVA010000117.1 GCA_013044065.1 Phycisphaerae bacterium | reverse complement strand
TAACCACGCCGGCCAGGGGCAGAATGTGGGCTTCGGCGACGACCATGTGGTATGGGAAAACAACCCCTACGTGGGCGAAAACTCCGATTCCATCTACAGCTATGGTAACATTTCCAGCGACTTCCCTACCGACGGAGCCATGTACTGCGGCAGCACCGGTGATTCCGCCATATACCACCGTTGGAACCCCGGCAAGGCTAAATCACGGGATGTATGGATGGCTCCGGTACGCGATGTACGCAATGGCCACTGGTAAAACAGCGCGGTGGCCTTGGTTTTCACACGCCGGTGGTGGCGGTGCTATTTATGGGTGATTCCTCGCCTTTCGTTCGCTATCGCTGATCCATCGTTCTGCCGCAACCACCTACCATCTGCCTGGCCACCGTCTCGTTTTGCTTGCCAGACCGGCTTGCCTTACACTATGGAACTGGTGTGCTCAACCGATGAGGTTTCCCCGCATGAGTAAATTGGTTTGGATTGATGGCCAGCGCGTGCCGCTGGCCCAGGCGAAAATCAGCGTCTTTGATCATGGCCTGCTGTACGGCGACGGCGTTTTTGAGGGCCTGCGGCAATACAATGGCCGCATCTTCCGTCCCCAGGAGCATCTGGATCGGCTTTTTGATTCCGCGCGCGCCATTCGCCTGGAAATTCCCTATTCCGCATCCGAATTGCTGCGGGCCATGGAAGAAACCCTCACCGCCAACGCCATGCAGGAAAGCTACATTCGCCTGGTGGTAACGCGCGGGGTGGGCTTGTTGGGCATTTCGCCGGCCAATTGCCAGCGGCCTACCGTGTTTATCATCACCGATACCATTCAGATGTACCCGGCGGAGCTTTATCGCACCGGCATGGCCATCATCACTGCCAGCACCGTCCGCACCGCCCCCAATGCGCTTTCCCCAAAAATAAAAAGCCTCAATTACCTCAACAACATTCTGGCCAAATGGGAAGCCATTGATGCTGGTGTACCCGAAGCCGTCATGCTCAATCATCTGGGCTACGTGTGCGAATGTACCGGTGACAACATTTTTATAGTTCGTGGCGGCGAACTCATTACACCCCCGCCGGAAAGCGGTCTGCTGGTGGGCATTACCCGTGGCGTGGTGATTGAATTGGCCGGGAAGGCGGGGATTCCGGTTCGCCAGACCAATCTTCTGCGATCCGATCTGTACACTGCGGATGAATGTTTCCTCACCGGCAGTGGGGCGGAAGTGATTGCCGTGACCAGCATCGATAAACGCCCGATAGGCTTCGGCAAGGTCGGTCCTATGACGGAGCAGCTTAGCGTCGCGTTTCATCACTACGCCCGCCACGGCTGACCCACGCGGCCTCTGGCTGGTGGTCCCGACGCTGTGACCGCAGCCAAACACGCATACCGTGGTCCACCCGGCACTGCGGCCCTTGAAGGCTCAGGCCGCGGGAACCAATCGGCAACTTTTAACGACCCACCGCCACGAACCCCGGATAATGCAGCTCGCTGATCAACCGGGGATTTATCGCGCGGCTGGTGATGGTGTATTCGCCGATGGTTCCTCCACGGTATTGCCCCACCACAAATAAATCGTGCCGCCACAGCGCAATGCCAAAAGGATCCCGCAATCCGCCAACCAGCGTAGCACTAAGCACTTGTCCTGTGGTGGTATACTGGCCAATTGTGCTCGTACCGCAATGGCCAGGCCGGTAAAATAAAACGGCTGGCTGAAATCCATGCGCTGCTGGCACCCCACCGTTACCGTGATAGCGCCAATTCCCGCATCCAAAGAATGCTCCTGCACCCGCTGGAGCGCCGGCCAGGGCATGACCACCCCGCAGCAGGGATAACCACACCACCACACCGGTACCAAAATAAACCAACGAACATCGCCGCATCGGGAGAAATTGTGCTGGCAGCAAGCCGCAGAGTCAAGCCAAATTGACCGGCTGCGGCAACGAGTGGTCGCATCAACCCACCGACTGCTGGCCGGAAGGCTCACTGCTTCTGAAGCGCCACATCCATAACATCCCTGCAGCCCACAGGATGACATCGGCGTACATCACCAAACCCAAATCGCGCAAATACGCAAACGGTCTGGGCAATACCGTAAGAATATGCGACACCGCAAACAAAATCAGCACCCAACCCAGGCCCCAACCAATGGGCAATTTATGGTCATGCTCCCATTGGGAAGCCAGCAGGGCCATGGGCAGCGGCAAAACCATGCAAAAATAATGGGGATGGCAGATGGGAATAATGGGCAGCATGATGGCAATAAGCGTACCCAAAAATACGTTGCGGGCGATGGCGTCATCGGTTTTCATTCGCCAGCCCACAAAAATCGTCAGCGCCACCAACACCGCGGAAAGGGACCAATGAGTAATCTTAACCGCCTCATCCGGAGCCGGCGTAAGGTGGCCGAAATGAATGGTGTGATCGATCACCGCTTCAAACGAATTCGAATCGGTATCGTTGACATCAAAAAGCTCGCGATCGCGGCTGGCGTTGTGGTTAAGTCCTAGTGCCGGCTCAACAATCACGCGGTTAAGCGTCCGGTACGCGGTCATGGTTCGGCTTGGCCCCATGACGGCCAAGGGAATAAGGCCCATCCCGATAACCATGGCCATGGCCATGCCGATCAACCATTTCAGCCCGCCACGGCGCACCGCGTAGACCACCAGAAAAATCGGAAATAATTTGAGCGCCGCCGCGAAACCAGCGCACACGCCGCCCCAAAGCTCACGTCGATAGGCCAGCATGGCCCCCGCACCCGAAAGACAAACCATCAGCAACGGATTTACCTGGCCGCGGGCCAACGCCCGGCCCAGGGCCGGCAGCACCACCAGCAGTGGAACAATGCGCAGCGCCCACCATCGACGGCAGTATTTGGGTTGATTTCTTACGGCGAGGTCGGTACTGGTGTGTTCCAAAGCGCGGGCCAGCCAGTCCACGGAAATCCAGGTAAAGATAAGGCTTATCACGTACCAAAGGCCCACCGAAACAGCATACGGAATAAAGTCGGTCGGAAACCGGCCCGGTGGGGCATCGCCAAACGGATACAGCAGAATCGCCAGCAGCGGCGGATAGTTGTAATGCCACCCATTGGTATCCACCACATGATAAGGATTAACGCCCGCGCGAATGGCCCAGGCAGCGCGAAAATACGTGTCCACGTCCGTCTGCCGACGAATAAGAAACGCCGAATGAATTTCCGTGGCCACGCCCAACCCAATCGCCGCAATGACCATAGCCACAATGCCCCAAGCCTCCCAGTGGTTTAAGCGGTCAAAAGGGCCTTTGCCCGGAGGTAATTTTGGAGAAGATTCCGGTTTCGTCATGGCGTATTCCTGATTGAACCATCAGCGGCGGCAGCGAGGTTTTGGCGCCCGATTGGCAACCACGTTCGGTTGGCCAAAAACCGATACCGATGCCAATTGCATCTCCGCCAATGCCAGCGCCAAGCATCTTACGAATAGTAACAAGAAATGTCTCGCTTGGGCGGTATATGGCGACAATTTTTATCCGCCCACCCGCCCGGCTGCACACTTGCTGTGCAAATCTGGCTTCTAAAGATTGGTTTGGTCACGCCTTGAGCAGGCACCGGCATCGTCGTG
>JABEVA010000116.1 GCA_013044065.1 Phycisphaerae bacterium | reverse complement strand
GAGACAGCGCCAGTCCGCTGCGCGACCGCCGCACCGGTCGATTCTCGGGAGCCACGGTCTTCATTCACTCGGATATTCCCATGCACGCCGGACAGGCCAGTTCCACGGCGGTGATCGCGGCTTTAACGCAGGCCATTTGTCGTTGTTTGCCGGTGGCCATCAGCACCGTCGAAAAAGCCGTGCTCATTCAACAAGCGCAGAACATGTTTGGCGGCACGGGCAGCCACGTGGTGGACGCTTTGACGACGTTATGCGCTCTGGATGGCCCGCCGGCGCACATCCTGCGCTACAATGCGCAGCCACACGACTTGGTGGGCCAGATTCCCCTGCCGCCGGATCTGAAGATATTAGCCCTGAACACGGGAGTACCCGCCTTGAAAGGCGGGCAGACGGTGCGTTCACTTCGGCTCGCGGGTGCGATGGGCTTGCAGATTATTCAGGTGATTTACAGCGATCTGGGGAGGCAGGAAGCGCCCTTGCACGGATATCTGGGTAATTTATCGCCGAGTTTATACCGCCGTTATTTTCGCGCCTTGCTGCCCCGGCGTCTGCGCGGACGTGATTTTGTGCGATCCTACGGCCCACTGCCGCAAAGTGCCGGTGAAATTCACCCCGACCAGTTCTACCGGGTGCGCACGGCCATTGACCACCTGATTTCGGAACACGAACATGCGGAGCATTTTTTGCATGAAATGGAACAGCCGGTGGAACCGGCCTCCGGCCATCGTCGGTCAAAAGCGTATCGTGATTTAACCTTGCGCCGGGCCGGGCGGCTGCTGCTGGCTTCGCAGCATAGTTATCGCCTGCGGCTGGGACTTTCCTGCTGGCAGGCGGACTGGCTCATTGATCGCCTGATGAGTTTTGGGCCGGAGCACGGCATCTTCGGCGGGCGCATCGGCGAATGTGGGGGCGGGGGCACCCTGACCGTGCTCACCGATTGTTCTGCCGCCGCCACCGAAGCCATACTCGAAATCATACTCGCCTACCGCACCACCGTCGGCGGAACTTTGCTTGTGGATGTGGCGGGCAGTCCGGGCAGCGCCGGAGCACTGCTGGTTCGATGACAGATACGTATAGCAATAGTCGCCAGCACAGCCCAGATCACGTACGCAAGCTGGTACTTGCGTATGGCTACCACGCCAACGCCTATCAAGTTCTCAATCCTGGCATTGGCCACTGGTTTTCCAGCCATTATCCCGCGGTTGCGGGCTACGTTAAACGCGGTCGCTGGTGGTTGGCCGCTGGAGCGCCGATTTGCGATCCGGCGAATCTGCTGCAGGTCGCGCTGGAATTTCAGGCTGCCGCGCAGCGCCACCGTTGCCGGGTATGTTATTGCTTTGCCGAGCAGCCGCTGGTGGATTGCTTGCAACCTTTGGGCCACAAGGTTATCGCTCTGGGTGCCCAACCGGTATGGATCCCGGCCCAATGGCCGCATCTGCTGCAAACTCACCAATCCCTGCGGCAACAGATTCGACGGGCGGGAAACAAGGGAGTTTACATTCGAACTTTTACGCCGGCGCAAGCGACGGCGGATATGCGATTTCAGGACTCTCTGCGGCTGTGGCTCAAGCATAAATCCCTGGCACCGATGGGTTTTCTGGTGGAACCTCGGGCACTGGAAGCGGGTTATTCGGATCGGCTGATTTGGGGAGCCATGCAGCGCCAGGGTGATGAGGGGGAAAAACTCCTGGCATTTTTGCTCTCTTCACCGGTGCCGGGCCGGAGCGGATTTTTAGTGGAACAGATCATTCGCCATCCCGCCGCCCCCAATGGCGCAGTGGAAATACTCATTGATGCGTGCATGAACGCACTACACCAGCGCGGGTCCGCGTACCTGACGCTGGGCCCGGTGGCCTTAAGCCGCTACGCAACCATGGCCATGGCCGCCAACCCATGGTGGATGCGCGGCTTGATGCAGTTGACCCGCCGCCATCTCGGCCGCTGGTACGGCTTTGAGACGCTGGAATCTTTTCGTGCCCGCCTTAGGCCAAACCGATGGGAACCGGTGTACGCTATTGTGCAAGGCTGCCGGTTTATTCCCGCCGCGTTCTACGCGATGGCCGGGGCGTTCTTTCGGCCGCATGAGGTGGCCGATGCCGGCGGTGTGGTTGATGGCCCGGCGCGGGTGCCACCATGAATGGTTATTATGGGGCGGCGAAAGGAGTGTCTTTCATGCACATTGCCGATTCCGATTTGGCCACTCTGCGCTGGTTCTGTGATATTCCAACTGCGCCTTATCACGAACATTTTGTGGTTGCGGCGCTGCGCCACTGGCATCAGAGCCATGGCCGCCATCGCTATATAGGCTGGCGCTGCGATCCTGCGGGCAACATCCATCTGGACTATCATCAAGGAGGTCGGAACTCCCGCCTGCTGGTGCTGGAGGCCCACTTGGATCATCCGGCATTTGTAGTGACGTCCAGGCGACGCGATGGCACGGTGCGGGCCATTTTTCGCGGCGGTGTCAAACCGGAGTTTTTTGCCGGGGCCGGCGTCCTGCTTTGGAACGCACCGACACCGTCGGCGACCCGCCCCGAACCCATCGGCTTACCGGCGCAGGTGCTGGCGGTGACACCGGCTACCAGATCACAGCCTTTGCGGGCCATACTGCGGGCCGACGGAACGGCTATTGGCACCGGTGCCATCGGCACCTGGCACCTGCCTGATGCGGCAGTACACAACAACCTCTTCACCGCGCGGGCCTGCGATGATCTGGCCGGGGTGGCGGCTTGCTTATGCGTGCTCGACCGATTGATCCAGCGCCGGGCTCCAGCCCGGGTGCGGGTGCTCTTGACGCGTGCCGAAGAGGTCGGGTTTGCGGGTGCTATCGCCGCTGCCCATCAGGGTTGGATTCCCAAGACCTGTGCGGTCATTGGCCTGGAAACCAGCCGCACGACGGCCCAGGCCAGGTTGGGCCACGGCCCGGTGATTCGGGTGGGGGACCGCAGCACGGTATTTGATGGTGCGTTGACCGGTTTTATGGCCAACATCGCCGCCCGCGTGGCTGCGGCTGTGCCGGAATTTCAATTCCAACGGGCATTGATGGATGGCGGCACCTGTAATACCACGGCCTTTGGCGCTTTTGGCTATCAGACCGGTGCGGTGTGTCTGGCTTTGGGTAACTATCACAACATGGTTGAGCTTCCGGCGGACCAAGGCTTGGCGGCTGTTACGTCCGCGGGACCGACGATAGCGTCGGAAACGATTGACGTTCGCGATTTTGCCGGAGAAGTGGAATTGCTCACGGCGTTGTGCCGGGAGTTTTGGCGTTTCCAGCCGGGGACGGCCGCGTTGCGTAAAAAGTTATGGGCATTGCACTATCACACGCAAAGAAAGCTCCTCTATTGCTAAGAATCAAGCTGCACCAGATAGGGTTTGCCATGTCGGAAAAATTGTATCGTCGACGCTTTTTGCAACTGATGACCGCCGCGGCCGGAGTGGCCATCTGGCCACATTCATTGGCTCTCGCCGCTTTACCAGACCGGGCCACACAACGAAAAGTGCCTCTGGAAGATTTGGACCTCTCGCTGATGCGCCAAGGTTGGGGCAATCCGCACAAAAATCAAAGCGTGGTGGGTACGCCTCTGCAAATCGGCGCGGTCAAATTTACCCATGGCATCGGCACGCATGCCCCCAGCGCGTGGAAGATTGATTTGCAAAAAGCCGCGGTCCGATTTACCGCCTGGGTCGGCGTAGATCATCAAAAACAGGGGCCAGGTGCGGTGATATTTGAAGTGCTGGTGGATGGCAAAGTGGCGGCCCGCACGCCGGTGCTAAGAGAAGGCCACGCCCCGTACAAAATAGCTCTGAATCTAAGGGGCGCTAAAACCATGCTGCTGCTGGTGCATCCGGGCCAGGCGGGAATTGACTTTGACCATGCCGATTGGGCGGACCCGGTGATCACCCTGCGCCGTGCGTCCACCGCCCTACCGACGGCGGTCGCGCTTGACACTGGTACCGAACTCCCTGAACTGGCCAGCGGCGATCCTCCGACACCGGAATTTCATGGCCCGCGGGTCATCGGTACCACGCCGGGACGACCCTTTCTATTTCAGGTGCCGCACACCGGCACCGGCCCCATCACCATGGAAGCGACAGGTTTACCCGATGGGTTATCCATGACCCTTGGCGGCCTGATCACCGGGACGGTTCATGCCAGGGGCCAATACCATGTCAAGCTCACGGCCCGCAATGGTCTGGGCCAGGCCACACGTACGCTGCGCATCGTTGCCGGTGAGCATCAACTGGCCCTGACACCCCCGATGGGTTGGAATTCCTGGAATGCCTACGGCATGAATAACTCTGCGGCCAAAACCCGCGCCGCCGCCGAAGCGATGGTCAAAACCGGCTTGGCGGCCAAGGGTTTCATGTACATGAACATCGACGACGGCTGGCAAAATGGCCGCACTCCGTCCGGGGAGATCAAAACCACCGCAGCCTTCGGTGATATGAAGGAGTTAGCCGATTATGTGCACTCCCGGGGGCTGCGTTTCGGCCTGTATTCTTCGCCGGGACCAACCACCTGCGGCGGCCATACCGGCAGCTACCAGCACGAACAACAGGATGCCCGCACGTATGCGGCCTGGGGCGTGGATTACCTTAAATACGATTGGTGCAGTTATGGCCGCATTGCCGGACCGCATCCGGATCTGGAACAATACATCAAGCCCTACGCGACCATGCGCGCCGCCCTGGACGAGGTGCCGCGGGATATTTTCTTGAGCCTCTGCCAGTACGGTATGGGCCACGTATGGACTTGGGGCGGTAAGCCGCCCGTTTTTGGAAATAGCTACCGTATCAGCGGCGATATCAATGACTCCTGGGCAGCCGTGTGCCGTAATGGCTTTGGGGCCGACGGCCGACTGTTTCCCTTCGCCGGTCCGACCCATTGGAACGATCCGGATATGCTGGTGGTGGGTTACGGTCATTTCGAAGATGGCCCACTGCACTGGACCAAGTTGACGCCATGGGAGCAAGTAACGCATATCACGCTGTGGTGTATGCTCGCCGCCCCATTGCTCTTGGGCTGCGATCTGGAAAAGTTGGATAAATTCACACTGGATCTGATGACCAACACGGAGGTGCTGGCGGTTAATCAGGATGAACTGGGCCAACAGGCCCAGCGCGTGGCCCGAAAGGGGCAGATGGAAGTATGGGCCAGGCCATTGTGGGATGGTACGGTCGCGGTGGCCGTTTTTAATCGCGGCTTTGTGCAGGCCACCACCGCCATAACCTGGGCGGAAATAGCGCCGGCAATTCCCACCGGCAAAATGCTTGTGGGTCGTCAACCAGTACGAGATCTCTGGCGACGCCAAGACTTGGGCCTGCACGATCATTTTGCGGCCACTGTGGAGTCTCACGGTGCGCTCATGTTGAAGATAGGCACGCCGGACCCGGTGGATTGATGGCGTAGCGCAAGCCCGGCCTGATTAAAACATCCGCCGCTTTTCATCACCCCATCGTAAGCCTATTCGGGCGATAAACCCGCCGCCAAGGCCCTCGACCCATGTTAATCGCAAAAGCGAATTTTGAAAAGTGTTTATTTTTGCAAGAAACATGTTCGCCTAGCCGTTAAAACTTGTTAGGATGTATAACGTGGTACCGACCATGGTTCTCCCGTCCCTGGGGCGAGTGTGTCATCGCCGGGCAGTTTTTTGGAGTTGTGCGTATGCGAAGTTCATTGCTCAAGTATGTTGGAGTGGCTGCGGCTGCTTGTTTGGCGGCGTTATCACTGGCGATACCCGCTACGGCGTTTGTCAATCCCAAAGCTTGGGTTCCGCCGCGGGCCCACCATGTGCGCATGTCTGCGGGTGAGGCCACTGCGCCCTTGCCCTTGCCGGCCACGCCCCAGCGCCGCTCCGAGCATAAGCGCAAGCCCGCTCCACCCGCCCTGATCGGCATGATTGATATGAATCAGATTGTGGGCCACCGGGTGGAGAATTACCCCACGGAAACCATTGATATTGAAACCCTGATGAACTGGACCAATTCGCAATTGGGCCTGCACTACCGGTACGTACAGGTGGATTTATCCCGTTTCAGTTGGAGTCCGACGCAATTGCCGGTGCTTTACCTGACGGGATGGACGCCGCTGCCAAAATTCAGTCCGCTGATTCTGTCCAAAATGAGAGGCTTTATCACCGCCGGCGGTACGCTGTTGATCAATGCCAGTTGCGGCCGGCCGGAATTTAATAAAAGCGTGATTCGTCTGGAACATCAATTGTTTCCGAATCGTCCCTTTGGCCCGCTGCCGCTGGATGATCCGATGTATCATTGCCTGAATCACATCTCGCAAATGGCGGTGCGCAACGGCACTGGTCCGTGGAAGGAAATCCCGCCGTATCTGGATGTGATGTACATGGGCTGCCGGGCGGGAATCATCTTTTCGCCGGTGGATATGAGCTGGGGATGGAATGCGGCGACCCGGCCGATCAAGGGTGGGGTTCTTTATGCCCAAGGCGACGCCCTGCGGCTGGGAGCCAACATTTTAACGTACGTGCTGGCCAATTATCAGTACGGCCGGGCATTTGAAATTCAAAAAATTTATCAGCAGTCGAAAATTGCCACCCGCGATCAATTGGTGATTGCCCAGGTGATGAACAATGGCGATTGGAACCCGACGCCGCATGGCCTGCCGAATTTGCTCAAATTCATCGACCAGAAAACCACGCTAAGCGTGCAATTCAAGCGGGCCAAGGTTTCGCTGGATTCGCTAAGCGTGGGCCAGTACCCCATTTTGTACATGACGGGCTTGCGGAATTTTGCCTGGACCCCCAAAGAAGTGCAAAATCTCCATGCCTACCTTCACGCCGGAGGCATGTTATTTGTGGATTGTGCGATGGGGTCCGATGCGTTTGATGAAGCGTTCCGTGCGGAACTTCAAAAGGTGCTGCCGCACCATAAACTCAAAATGCTTGCCATGAAATCGCCGGTTTATAACGATGTATTTCAAATTCGTCAGGTGAACTATTCCCCGGTGGTGGCGGCCGCGGATCCCGGCTTGCACGCACCGGTGCTCGAAGGCATTACCATGGATGGTGCGCCCGCGGTGGTGTACAGCCGAATTTCGCTTTCCAATGGCTGGGAAGACTTGCCCAACCCCTATGCCAAGGCTTACGCCACGGCGGACGCTTTGAAGCTGGGAACAAATATCCTGGTGTATGGCTTGACGCACTGACGTTGGAACACTCAAGATAAAAGGCCCGCAGGGCCGATAATACATTCAACCGCAATGGCCTGACCATGCCATGGTGGTTGGGGTGTTCTCATCGCGATTGGAGTTGGGCTTAAGTAAGGATACAAAGACGATGGAAGAATATGAAAATCTGAAAAAAATTCTCGAATCCTGTGCCGAAGATATTGCCAAGGCCCAGGGCGGCAATAAAATGGCCGGTACTCGCGTCCGCAAAGCCATGCAGGATATACGATCCACAGCCCAGATTATTCGCAAGAAAATCCTGGAAATGCGCACCCAGACGCCGTGAATCGTCAAGCTGGCCCGACCGCGTCAATTTTAGCTAAGGCCCCGGGCAAAAATAAATTCGTGTTTTACGGCGCAGCAATTTTGGCTGCCGGCAAGACGCGACGGGCGCGCATACCAAGGCACTGGGTCTGTGAAGGAGCCAGCAACGCAGCCAGCGGCCAAAAGGACCAGCCGGCAAGTTTGAAGTTATTTTTGCCCGGTCCCTATATTCGCTCTCGAGCAGCACCGGAGGTGTGCCCGCCTTTATCGGGAACCAACGCTGCCCAGGGCACTTTGCCAATCCCGATAAAAGCGGGCACACCCCAGCACCGACCACTGCCAAAGCTTCGGTTGTAACCAAGTCTCTGCTGGCGTATGTTATGTGTGCATTTGGGAGTTCAACTGGAGTATTCTGTTCGTGGCACCACCGCTTCTATACGATTTAAGCCGTTTGGATTTATCGAAAATTGAGGTTCCGCTGGAGGAAATTCGCAAGGTCAACCCGCATCGTTTTGAAATGGAACAACTTTCCGGAATTGTGCATATAGACCGGGAAAATATCACGATTGTGGGGCTGCGTGAGGTGAAGATGGATGAATTTTGGGTACGCGGCCACATTCCGGGTCGGCCGCTGTTGCCGGGTGTGCTGATGATTGAATCGGCCGCGCAGCTCTGTTCTTACGCTGGTCGAGTGCTGTTACCAGAGATAGGCTTCATCGGGTTTGCCCGGTGCGAGCACGGTAAATTCCGCGGCGCTGTGATTCCGCCCAGTAACTTGTACGTGATCGCCAAAATGGTGGATGTGAGTCGGCGGCGCATTGTGGCGGATTGCCAAGGCGTTTGCAACGGTACTCTGGTATTCGAATGTAAAGTTACGGGAATGCCCGTGTAGGTCCGCAACAGCGCGGTGCGAACCGGCATCAGGGACCGGGCAAAAATAAATTCGTGTTTTACGGCGCAGCAATTTTGGCTGCTGGCAAGACGCCAGCCACACGCATACCAGGGCACTGGGGCTGTAAGGAGCCAGCAACGCAGCCAGCGGCCAAAAGGACCACCCGGCAAGTTTGAAGTTATTTTTGCCCGGTCCCTCATTGGGTTTAAGATCGTGGATACGCCAACCACCTTGTCGGATCTGCTGCCGCAGCGCGTGGAATTGCCGCCAATCCCCACGGATATGCTCGACCCGGCGGCCGATAGTCGAAATTTGGATGTCGCCTTGGCTACCGTGCCGGCCAAGCCCGCGGTTTACGCGCTGTTGGACCACGCAGGGCGGCCCATTTTGCTTTCCAGTACCGCCAATTTGCCCATGGCATTGTTGCGCCGCTGTCTCCTGCCCTCCGCGGAAGAATTTCATCGGCGTCGCACCAATTATCGCCAGATCACCCGTTGGGTCGAATATCGCCGCGTCAGCAGCACCTTTGCCGCCAATTTGTGGTTTCTGCGAGCGGCCCGGCTGCTTTATCCAGACCGGTACCGCAAAATGCTGGCGTGGAAAATGGCCTGGGGGATTGTGGTGGACTTGGAAACCGAGTTTCCCCAGTTGCTGGCCGTTTCCGCCGCCCGTGAGCCGACCGGTCAATGGCTGGGGCCGTTTCCGGATGCCGTTAGTGCCCGCCAGGCTATACACGTGCTGGAAGATACCTTCGACTTGTGTCGGTATTATGAGGTGCTCCGCGAGGCACCGCACGGTAAACCATGCGCCTACAAACAAATGGGTAAATGTCCGGCCCCTTGCGATGGCAGTACCACCATGGCGGAGTATCGCCGGAGCGTGCGCATGGCGGTGGAGTTTCTGGTCGGGAGTGAAGCGACTTCAGACTCCGATGGGATGGCGGCTGCGGCGATTCGCCAGACCTGGCACCAGGCCCAGCAAGTGCAGATGCGCACTGCCGCGGCCAAGCTGAACTTTCTGGCCGCCGCACGAATCAAAGCCCGAATCAACGCTACGGCCTCTCTTTCCGGGGAAAAATTGGCCCATGTTCAACGTTTGTCCAGGCTGAAATTTCTGATCCTCCAGCCCGGCGGAACTCCGTCGTGGATCGAACCATTTTTTTTTCAGGCCGGGAAAATTGCTGTCGGCGAACCGGTGCGGAAAAAACAGGTCCACCGCGTGCTGGCCCATTGGTGCAACCAGATCAACGCGCCGCGGCCGATTCAAGATGGTTCCAGCGATGACCCGGCGGACACGGTCAGCCTGCTGTGCTACCACCTCTTGAGATCGCGTGATTCCGGATTGTACATTGCCGCCGATGAGCCTTTGCAGGCTCAGACGCTCGCGGATCAGTTAAGGGACTGGGCAAAAATAAATTCGGGTTTTACGGCGCACTAATTTGTG
>JABEVA010000014.1 GCA_013044065.1 Phycisphaerae bacterium | reverse complement strand
CGAAAGCTGCGGTCCACCGCATAATTGGCATTTTCCCAGTCCTCGCGGGTGATAACCTGCCAATGGTGACGAATGGCGGCAAACCAGGTCTTGGGAGTTATCGCTGGCATCGCCATGAGCTTTTTACGCAGTTCTTCTTCACGATTGATGGCCCTTTTCAACCGCGCCTGGGCGTAGGTCAGCAGCTCGCGACGACTGGCCGGGAATGGGGCCTTGGCCATATCAGCGACTGTTTGCAAAGGCGCCGCATGTTGCCAGAAAAGATCCTCTCCGAAGTGGCTCACTTGCGATTGTGTTACCGGATCAATCCCCACAATTTCCACGCCCATGCTGGTCTGAAAATCAGGCAAATTGAACAGGCCGTACGCATTGACCACCGGTGTGCTGGCCGCCACCTCAGGCAAACGATTAATACGCTTTTGTATCTGGGCGTAATAGGGAAAACCGGCGGCACTGCGGCTTTGAATCACGACATCCCCCATCAAGCCGCGACCGGCGCTGCGCACGCGATTGACAAATCCGGTCATAATGCTGTTGACGATAATCAACATCATCACACACAGCCACACCGCCAGAATTGGAAAAACCACAATCTTTTTGCGGGTAAGGTAGCGCAGACATAAAAACAGGGTATACATCATATCCGGGTGGTAAGGCGCAATGATCCGGATTTTCGCAGACGCGGCCAGGGCGATTGGTCCAACAAGCTCACCGCCCGACTTTTTATTCCGGACTCCAGACGCCTAGCTCCTAACTGCTGTGGTCGGCCTTAACAGGGGAAACAGCACCACATCGCGGATGCTGGTGCGGTTGGCCAGCAGCATCACCAGCCGGTCAATGCCGATGCCCAGCCCGCCCGCCGGCGGCATGCCGTGGGCCAAAGCCGCAATAAAATCATCATCCATACGGGCCATGGAATCTTCCGCCTTCTGGCCCGCCAACTGCTGCTGAAATGTCTGTTCCTGCACCAGAGGATCATTGAGCTCGGTATAGGCGTTGGCCAGTTCCATCCCCGCTACGTATAACTCGAAACGCTCCGCAATGGTTTCATCACCAGGTTTGCGGCGGGTCAGGGGACAAAGTCCCGCTGGATAATCGTACACAAACACCGGCCGATCCATGCCCGCGAGGGCCGGTTCCACCACCCGCTCAAATAGTTCGCCTACCAGAACATCGTGGGCTTTCCCCGCGATATCCGCCACGCCATGCCGCGCCGCCGCTGCTTTTACACCTGCCGCATCCGCCATGTTCACGCCCACGTGACGCAGCAGCAGTTCCTGATAGCTCAGCCGTTCAAACGGCGGCGTATAGTCAATCAAGCGATCGCCAAATTGCATCGTCAGCCGCGGCGACGATTCCGTGGGCCTCTCCGCCGGGCGGGCATTGGTACGGCACATCGTGACCAGAGCCACGACCATCGCCTGCGTAAGTTCCATCATGCCCGCCAAATCGCTGTACGCTTGGTAAAGTTCCAACATCGTAAATTCCGGATTGTGCCGCGTATCTATGCCTTCATTGCGAAAATTACGATTGATTTCAAACACACGTTCCATGCCGCCCACCAACAGGCGCTTCAGGTACAGTTCCGGGCTGATCCGCAGATACAAATCGATGTCCAGGGCATTGTGATGCGTGACAAAGGGCCGAGCCGCCGCGCCACCGGCCAGCGACTGCATCATGGGGGTTTCCACCTCCACAAAGTTTCGCCCATGGAGAAAATCCCGAATTTCCCGCACCACCCGCGAGCGCAGCAGAAATACCTCCAGTGAATCGGGATTGGCAAAGATATCCACATACCGCTGGCGATAGCGCAGCTCTGTATCGGCCAGACCGTGGAATTTTTCGGGCGGTGGCAACAGGGCCTTGGATGCAATACCCAAACCATCCGCCCACACCGTAATTTCACCGGTTTTGGTATGACCAACTTTACCCGAAAACCAGGCAATATCCCCCAATTCCAACAATTTAGCCTTATCCCAATCCACCCCCAGACTTTGCTTGGCTGCGCCAATTTGAATGCGCCCCGTCCAATCCGCAATGGTGATGAAAATGAGTTTGCCGATATCGCGCAGCAGTACAATGCGGCCCGCCACCTTGACCGCCGAGCCGCCGTCGTGCGGTGTATCCGCCTGATGCAGTTGCCGGGCCTGGCCGATCGAAGATAAACCGTCCAGTCTCCGCCCGAATGGCTCTACCCCTAAGGCATACCAGCGGGCCAACCGGGCCAGACGATCCTGATATTGCGGGTTATCCTGCATATTGGTTGTTTGTTACCCTTCTTCGTATACGGCTGGCCACCCTGTCGGCCTCATCGCCCTGCCACCTGTCAGATCCATGACCAAGTTAAGGATCAGGCATTGTAGCCGTTCATTCGGCCGCTGAAAACCGCGGCTCATGGTAGGCCATCGACGCTGCGCGCAAAAACCGCGTTTCGCCTCCACCGAATGATAACATCTGGATTCTGTACCGGCACGGCCAAATCTCCGAGCCCCACAGCCTGGTAGATATACAGCAAAACGTACCAAAGTGAACCCACGCGCGCAACAGCACCAGCGTTCCACTTCCGTTCATGCGGATGGCACATATCCGGCCGCTCTTCAACAGCCGCACGCAGTTGGTGAAAACCTACCGCCCAACCAAGGCCGGGGTGGGTACCGGGCGGCGCTGGATGGCGCGGTCTATTCCGGGCAGTACGTAGTCGCGGGCCACCACTTCCCAACTCATTTGCTGGGCCAGTTCGTAGCCATTTTCCAGCAGCTTGGCAAAATGGCGTTCTTCCGTCGGCAGGCGGCTGTATAGCGTGGCGGCAATTTGACCAGCGACGCTGTCTTCAATGCCGTCGCGCACGCTACGATCAACGGCCAGAATCTCCGTTAGCGAATTGCGGTTGATCTGGGCGGCGGCGGTGTAATCCACCTGCAGTATGTTGTCGACCGGCTTAGACCCCGCGGCTCTACGGGCAAAACCCGCGCAGCCGCAGAGTTCGGTAAATGCGCAGATTCCGCCAAAAGAAATGGGTTCCACCTGAGCAATGCCGAAGGGTTCATAAATGGATTGACCGAATTCCACATCCGAACCTTTGCGGATGTCCATGAAGTCCATATCTTGCGGCATACGGTTGCCGCAGGTCTGGCGACTGAACCCAAACTGGTTGACGTAAACGATCTTTCCATTGCGTTGGCGGGCATTGAATTCCTGCACGCCGGCGTAATACGCCGCTTCGCCGCCGGTGAGGTCCGGGTAGCCTTCACGATGGGCCACGGGCCATTTGTAGCCGGCTTCCATGTTGAGCACATCATCAAAACGTCGCGCCGACGTCTCGGTGGAAAGCACAAAAAGTACCGCGGTTTTGTGATCGCGGCGCAGCAACGGTTCCAGATGATCCATCACGCGATGATCACGCCACAAGCCCTTGGACAACACCAGACGAGTTACGTGCGTGAAAACAAAGTCCGGCTCAAAGCCCAGCAAATTCCGGCAATAGCGCCGCAGACGATCACGGGCCGCGAGCTTTTCCGCCAGCGAAATGGCAAAGGCCGGCACCCCGTTGTACGCCAGATCAATGGATTGCTCTTCAAAGGCGCGATCCATAAAGCGCAGTTCACGCACCACATCATCGCCGACCGCAAGGATGTTATCACAGTGCCGCGCGGCATCCACCAGCGGATATTTGTAAAAGGAATCCTGCGGCCCGAAGACTTCATTCACGTTAAGCCCGTGCCGATGGGCGTAGTCGAGGGCATTGTAAAAGGTGATGTCGTGGCCGGGATGTTCTTCCACAATGCGGCGCATGGGGGCTACTTCGTGGGCGTAGAAGATGGTGCGGAAGCGGTCCGGGGCCAGCATGTGGGCGGCCAGCGCGGTGGGCATGCCCATGTATTCATGCGAAAGAATCACCGCCGGTTCGGGGCCTTCCGGACAACCCACCGCGTGGAGGGCTTCCAACGCCGGCTCGGCGATGCGGCAGTATTGTTCGTAGTCCCAAATCCATTCGTACTTGTTGGATTGAATGGCAAATTCTTCAAACAAACGAAACTTAAAGTGGTTGGAGCGGGCCTGATCATAATGGTTGACATTCAGCAACAGCACTTCGGGAAAAGCTTTTACGCCGGTGGCGGAGTCAAAAAACACCCTGCGCCCGTAAACAATGTTGACATGATATTTGCGTTCGATTTCGGCAAAGGCGTGGCCGAAGGGATGCCGCACGATGCCATCCATGGAACTGTACAACACTTCGCCGTTGTTGCCCAGACGCGTGGCGGCGGTGCCATCCGTGGAAAACAGCGGCCCGACGAGAATATCGCGGTCCACCCGGCTGGACCATGTCCTGGAAGTCAAAAGGCCCTGGAGAACCGCGCCGATACCACCAATTTTCTGGACGGCTTCGTGAGTGACATGTACAACGGATTTCATACAAAAGATCCCTTCGTGGTTACCGGAATGGTCCAATAAGTTCCGTGCCCGACGTTTATCCATCGGTTATTTGACGCAACAGGGTTGAACATATCAGCCCTGCCGCATCCCATGCCCTTCCATGGTTATCGAAAAAGCTACTAGCCGCAACCGTGCCGAGAGGCCCAGAGCACCCGCTCCCGCTTGACCGAATCTGGGCCTACGGCCATGATGTCAACAGCGGCGTTTGGGCTCTTGCGGAACCAAAGCTGCATGGGTGCCGATGATGAACAGCCTGCAAACCGCAATCAAGGAAATAGAAGCCGCGGTGGAACCGCGCTGGCCGGTGATGGTGGCTTTATTGGCCGCAGGCGGCATTTACGTGGCCATGCCACCAGCCATGGCGTTGGGCGGACGGTGGACTTTGCTGCTGTTGGTGGGCGTGTTGTTGGTACCGGCCGTGGTAACGCATCGCGCAGGCAAGCATCGGCTGAATATGGTCATTGGGCTGTGTATCAACGGGGTGGTAAGCTTTTTTGAATTAACGTCGTTGGCCTTGCTGATCCGACAGCTACCTGATCCGGCCACCAAGCCCGTGCTGCTGCTGCAATCCGCAGCCGCACTATGGCTCACCAACGTGCTGGTGTTTTCGCTTTGGTATTGGCGGCTCGATGGGGGCGGGCCATGGACCCGACACCTTCACGCGGCACAGGGAACCAGTTGGTTTTTGTTTCCGCAGATGCTCGTGGCCGGCCAGTCCAGTGCGCATTGGATACCCAAATATGTGGATTACCTCTTT
>JABEVA010000115.1 GCA_013044065.1 Phycisphaerae bacterium | reverse complement strand
TAGCCGTGCCCCGGACCCGAAAATGCAAAAAGCTGTTCTGCAGAGCTGGTGCTATTGTTTACGGGTAGCGTCGGGCATCATTTGGGGGTAAAATTTTTTTTGAGGGAAAGCTCCCTAAAGGATATCTGGATGAGCCTTGCCACCCATTCTTTTGCGGAATTGCTGGCTTTTATTGAACAAACATGGGGCTATCGCGAGCTGCGGCCCCTGCAGCGCGAAGCGATGGAAACCGTGCTGGCCAAACGTGATTCCGTTGTGGTGATGCCGACCGGAGGTGGAAAGTCGCTGTGCTATCAGGCCCCGGCGGTACACTTGGCCAAACATGGGCGCGGTCCCACGGTGGTGGTATCGCCGCTGATTGCCCTGATGAAAGATCAGGTGGATTCGCTCCGGAGTGTCGGCGTGGCTGCGGCCCAATTGGATTCATCGTTATCCATGGAAGAACGCCACCGCGTGGCTTGGGACTTACGCGCTGGCCGACTGCAAATGCTTTTTGTTTCGCCTGAGCGTCTTATCGGCCGCAGCGAAAGTAACGATTCCGAAGGCGGCTTGGGGTGGTTCATGCAGATGCTGGTGGAAGCCAACGTGCGCACCTTCGCCATTGACGAAGCCCATTGCATCAGCCATTGGGGCCACGATTTTCGGCCGGAATATCGGCGTCTTTCCACCCTGAAAGCGATTTTTCCCGGATGTTCCATCCACGCCTATACGGCCACGGCCACCGAGCAGGTAAGGCGCGATATTGCCGGGCAACTGCAACTGGTTAACCCAACCACATTGGTGGGTAATTTTGACCGCCCGAACCTGGTTTATCGGGTGTTACCCCGGCAGAACATGATGCAGCAGATTGATAATGTGCTTAATCGCCACACCAACGAAGCGGGAATCATTTATTGCCTGCGCCGCAGGGATGTGGATGAAATTGTTTCCGCCCTGAGTGCAGGCCCGATGGCCAACCGCAAGCCGATGGGTTACCACGCAGGCATGACCCCCGATCTTCGCCGCCTGGCGCAGGACGCTTTCGCCCGGGAAGAATGTGACTTGATTGTGGCGACCATTGCGTTCGGCATGGGCATTGACCGATCCAACATTCGTTTTGTGCTGCACACCGGCATGCCCAAATCCATGGAGGCTTATCAGCAGGAAACGGGCCGGGCCGGGCGCGATGGCTTGGAAGCGGAATGTGTGCTTCTTTATTCCGGCCAGGACGTGATGAGCTGGAAATCCATCATTGAGCGGTCGGCGGCGGATGCGGCCACGGGTGGTGCGTCCGTCAGCCCGGATTATGTTTCCTCCGCCTTTGCCCATCTGGATGAAATGGACCGTTTTGCCCGCGGGGCGGTGTGTCGGCACAAGGCGCTGGTGGAACATTTCGGCCAGAGCTATGAGCCTTCGGCCACGGCCACCCCTGATGCGCTTAGCCCAGCCGAGGTTTGCCCTGACGATGCCAACGCGTCGGCGGGGACAAATACGGGTTCTTGCCGCGCGTGCGATCATTGCCTGGGCGATACTCAGGTGGTGCCGGAATCGCTGATCATCGCCCAGAAAATTCTCTCCGCGATCGCGCGCACCGGGCAGCGCTTTGGCGCGGGACATGTCATTTCCGTTCTGCGCGGTGAAAATACGGCCAAGATTCGGCAATTCGCTCATGACAAACTTTCCGTGTATGGTCTGCTCCCGGATCGGTCGAACGTCGAACTGCGCAACTTCATCTACCAGCTCATTGGACAGGGCGTGCTGGGCCAGGCAAATTTGGTGTTGGGCCAGGACCGGGCCGTACCGATTCTGAAATTAAACCCCGCCTCACTGGAAGTGATGAAAGCAAAGCGGCGGGTGCGGCTGATTCAACTGACCAAAAAACCCGGTGGAGAAGTGGGAAAATCGCAACCGGGGGAAATTTCGTGGCAAGGCGTGGACCACAAACTTTTCGATGCTCTGCGAGAACTGCGGCGCGAAATGGCCGCCCATCGCGGCATGCCACCCTATCTCATTTTTTCCGATGCCACGCTGCGCGAACTTGCCCGCATCCGTCCCACGACTACCGCCAATTTCCGCATGACTTATGGCATTGGCCAAGCCAAAGTGCAGGACTTTGGCCCGCGTATTACGACGCTGATCAAAAGTTACTGTCTCGCCAATGCCATAACATCGGACATACCACCGCCCGCCCCCGCGCCGCAGGTGGCGACGCGGGCAGGTTCCAAACCCAACGCCGCTAAAGACACCGCCTTTAAGCTTTTTGGGATGGGCGTTGCCATCGCGGAAATCGCCCGGCAGACCAAGCGTGCGCCCTCCACCATCGAAGGCTATCTGCTCGATTACATTGCGGCCAAACAACCGGCCTCCATCGCGGCGTGGGTGCCCCCAGCGGTGGAAAAACGCGTGGGCGCTGTGATCAGAAAAGTGGGCGGCGCGCGGTTGAAGCCAGTTTTTATGGCCTTGGACGAATCCGTTTCTTACGCTCAGATTCGGCTCGTCATCGCCCACCATCAATCCCGGCGGGCAGGCCCGCCGGACATGGGCGCAGCGATCCCCAAAAGCAACCGGCACGAGGGTTGATCAGGTCGGGTCAAGGGTTGGCCACGGGGGAAAACTTTTTAACCAGATGCTCGATGAGCGGCTGTTGCGGGTCAATTTTCAGACTGCGGTTCCAATAGCTGATGGCCTGGGTTCTGGCAGTGCGCCAATGGCGGTGCTGTTGCAGAGCCACGGTCATGTACACCACGCCCATGCCGTTGATGGCAGGCACATAATCTGACTGGTACTTGAGCGATTGCCGATAGGCGGCCAGCGCCTGGGGCAACTTACCGAGTCGATAATAGCAATAGCCAAGGCGTTCGCTGATCAAAGAAGACCCCGCAAGCTTAGCCCCGGTACGAAACACGCGACTGGCCTGGTCAAAGCGGTGCTCATCCATATAAATCTGCGCCAGGTTCAGATAAACCTGCGGCTGATGCGGTTTAATTTCCAGGCTTTGTTTGAAAAAATGAATGGCTTGGCGGCGGTAGGCGGGATGGTGCTTGGCGGCCTGGGAATAGATGGTGCCGATGTTGGCCCACGTGGCAAAGGAATTGCTGCCATTTTGCACGGCGCGGTTGGCGTAAAGAATGCCGCGAAAAGGATGGCCGGCCTGGGTGTAGGCAACGGCCAAGTTCAGGGCGGTACGGGCATCTTTGGGGTTAATCTGCAAGGCGTGCTGATAGGCGGCAATGGCGGCGATATAGCGCCGGAGCTGCTGATAAACCTGTCCCAATTCAAAAAACGAATGGAAACTAAAGGGGTTCAGGATGGTGGCGTGCTTATAATCGGCAGCTGCGAGATGATAACGGCCCTGCTTTTTGTAAAGATCCCCCCGGGCCTCATACGCAACGACCATTTGCGGATTGCGTTTAATGGCCAGGGTGAGTTCACGAATGGCCTGGGCGATATTGCCGCTTTCCGCAGCCAACTGGCCGGTCACATAGGGCTTCAGCCCGGCGCTGGGCTGGGCACAACCCACAAAGCCGCCCAGGAGTACCGCCAGGCACAGCCATCGAACCAGTGATTTGTGATCCATCGGTTTTCATCCTGACAATGGCCCGCAGGCTTTGACTACCCACAGCCGACTATCTCAAGGCCAAGCAAAACAGATTGACCAACGGCCCAGCTTGACACTACAGGTGCAAAGTGGAAAAGCCACAAATGGCCCGAATCTTAACGCAGTGGAACCGGCATGTTGCTAAGCTGAACAGGCCGATCCAGCAGCATGATGCTCTCGGCATCATCCGGAATCTGGAGCATGTTGGTGCTCATGGCCTGATTCACACGAACGGCGTTGGACCCCGGTGTATCCGTTAGCGTTTGACAACCGCCCAACAGCGGCAGCAGGCCCACCAACCCCATCATCAAAGTTGCCACGGTAAGCTTTTTCATGAAGTAATGCCTCCAGCGCAGGTAAAGGGACGATCCTGACAAACACAACTCTGAATAATAATTATCCGCATTTTTAAGAACTGTCAACTCAAAAGCGCCCCCGCGCCGCCGGCAACCCTAAACCGCCGGCTGCGGCCATACCTGCGGGTAGAAAATTCAGCCCCCCGCCCATCGCATCCATCCACCGCGCCAAACAGGTCTGCAACTTGACTTACAAATAGTATAGGACTAAACTAAGCTATGAAAAGGGGCCTTTATGATACCTGATGCGAAGATGGTCGGGCTGCTGCGACGCATGGAGGTTTTATACCCCAACGACGTTATGCCCCTGCAAACCTGGTTGCAATTGGTACGGGTCTATAGCCGCATCCAACGCAAGCTTGAACATGCGTTGGCCCAACAGGAAATGACTCTGGCCCAGTTTGAAATTATGATGACCTTGAAGAGTTGCCAGGGAATATCGCAACAGGAACTGGCCCAGCACCTGCTGGTCACCAAAGGTAACGTGTGTGTGCTGGTGGAACGCATGGAAAAATGCGGTTGGGTGGAACGGCAACTTGATCCCGAAGATGGCCGGGCCTATCGTCTGGCCCTGACGGCAACGGGACGGACACTGCTCAAGAAGGTGCTGCCGGATCAGCGGCAGATCATTCAAGAGGCTTTTGGGGTGCTGACGGTGGAAGAGTCGCGTCAACTTTTGGCACTGTTGGACCGACTGGAACGCATGTTGATTAAAACATAGTCTGCCGGTAACTTCATCCGACCGGCCTTTTACGGCGATGTTCGCCGTGCGGTCGGTGGTCTTTCGTTTATAAGGAGTTCTTCATGGCCGTTAAAGTTCAAGTGGTTTTCTACAGCATGTACGGACACGTTTATCAGATGGCCCAGGCGGTGGCGGAAGGTGCCCGGCAGGTAGCCGGGGCACAGGTGGACCTGTTTCAGGTGGCCGAATTGATGTCGCCGGAGGTGCTCGCGCGCGTGGGCGCAGCGGAGGCCAAAAAAGGCTTTGCCCAGGTGCCGGTTATCAAGCCCGAGCAATTGCTGGAAGCAGATGCAATTATTTTCGGTACACCCACTCGCTTTGGCAACATGGCCGCGCAGATGCGGAATTTTCTAGACCAAAC
>JABEVA010000114.1 GCA_013044065.1 Phycisphaerae bacterium | reverse complement strand
GCGGCCGGTGAGGCCGGCGGCATCACCCAGCACATCGGTGCCTACACCGTGAGTTTGACGGGTTCCGATGGCAAACCCAAACGCGTTACGTTTTTGGATACGCCCGGCCATCAGGCTTTTACCGCCATGCGGGCCCGCGGAGCCAACGTGACGGATGTGGTGGTGTTGGTGGTGGCCGCCGACGACGGCGTGATGCCTCAGACGGTGGAATCCATCGACCACGCCAAAGCCGCCGGGGTGCCGATTGTGGTAGCGCTAAACAAAATTGACAAACCCGAAGCCAATGCCAACAAGGTGCTGGGCCAACTGGCCGAAAACGGCTTAAATCCGGCGGAGTGGGGTGGCGATGTGGAAGTGGTGAGAACCAGTGCGACCACGGGCCAGGGGGTGAAGGAACTTATTGAATACCTGGATTACACAGCGACACTGCGTGAGTTAAAAGCTTCGCCACAACTTCCGGCGCGGGGTACGGTCATCGAAGCGTTTATGGATCCGCTGCGCGGCGTGGTGGCCCGGGTGTTGGTGCAAAACGGCACGCTGCGGATTGGTGATGCCATGGTGTGCGGGCCTGCGTCGGGGCGCGTGCGGCAGCTTCTCGATGACCACGGGCGACCCGTGAGCGAAGCCGGGCCGGCCACGCCGGTGGAGGTATTTGGTCTGGACAATGTGCCCATGGGTGCGGATCCGCTCTACGTGGTGGATGATCTGGCCAAAAGTAAGAGCATTGCCGAGGAACGTGCCCACGCCGACCGCGAATCCGACATTGCCCAGCGTACCAAAGTGACCCTGGAAAATCTCTTCGATACCATCAAACGCGGCGAAATCAAAGAGCTCAATATGATTCTCAAGGCCGATGTGCAGGGGTCGGTGGACGTGCTGCGCCAGACGATGACCCGCGAACTTTCCAAGGAGGTGCAGGTGCGTTTGCTGCACGCGGCGGTGGGCGGGATTACCGAAAGTGATGTGCTGTTGGCCGAAGCCTCTAACGCCATTATTGTCGGCTTTTGTGTGGAACCCGATGAAAGCGCCCGCAAACTCGCCGAGCGGCGCGGCGTGGATATTCGCCTTTACCGCGTCATTTATGAAATTACCGACGATATCCATAAGGCCCTTACCGGCATGTTGGCCCCGGAAAAGCAGGATCAGATCATCGGCCACGCGGAAGTGCGGCAGGTGATTCGCGTGAGCCGCGTGGGCAGTATTGCCGGGTGCATGGTGACCGATGGTGTATTGCAGCGAACGGCCAAATATCGGTTGATTCGTGATGGGGCGACCGTGGGGGAAAATATGGTGCTCGATTCGCTGCGGCGTTTCAAGGAAGATGCCCGCGAAGTACGTGCGGGTCTGGAATGTGGATTGAAACTGGCGGGCCGCGATGACATTCAAGTGGGCGATATCATCGCGGCGTACAAAACTGTGGATGTGGCCAGAACTCTGTGACGAAACCGGCCGGCGTTACTCCCGGCAAGCTCTCAATCAAGCTTCTTTGCAGCCAAGGGTGGATTAGACATGAGTGTTCGACAACGCAAGATTGAATCCCAGATTCGGCGCGTGGCTTCGATGGTTATGCTGCGCGATCTGGAGGATCCACGCATTACCGGCATTGTGAGCGTGACCAAGGTGGAGATCACGCCGGATCTGCGTGAAGCCAAAATTTATGTCAGTATTCTTTCCTCTTCACCCGAGGCTACGGTTTTTCAGGGACTGGTGCATGCGCAAGCCTTCGTGCAGCGCGAGGTGGCCAAGGCTTTGTCCATGCGTGTGGTTCCCCATCTGAGTTTTGTGCTCGATCATTCTCTTAAAAAGCAGGCGGAAATAGACCGCTTGCTTGCTGAATCCAAAGGAATAGCAGATGACTAAACCCCAAGTGAAATCGGACGTTCTAAAAAAAATCATCAGCCGCTGGGTCCGCCACGCGCCGCCGGAAAATCCAAAAATGGAGCCGTTGGTCCGATTGGTGCATGCTTTCCTGGAATACGATGCGGAAATAGGCCGGGCCCAAAGCGCCGCACAGCGGTTGGTATTGAGCATGGTGGATTACAATGAGCTGCGCGTGACGCCGGCCATTGAACTGGCGGCCATTTTGGGGGTGCGTTATGCGTTTGCGGAGGCACGTTGCTCCGCGCTGCATCGCACGCTGCAGGCTATTTTTGAGCGTGAAAAGCAGATGAATCTCGAAAGTCTGCATCAGATGCACAAGCCGGAAATTCGCCGGTATCTCAAGTCTCTTGCGGGCATCAACCCTTATGTGGAGGCGGCGGTGGCTTTGGATTGTTTCGGCGTGCCCGCCGCGCCGGTGGATATGAAACTGTTGCTGTGGCTGAAAAATAAGCAGGCCGTGGCTGAAGAATGTACGGTACTGGAATTGCAGCAGGTGTTGGAGCGTCACATTCGAGCCCCGCAAATGGGGATGTTTTTCCGGGCTTCCCGCAAGGAGTTGGATGACTGGATGCCCAAGGTCTGGCCCGCCAGCGCCCGCATTCCATCGCCGGTATTGGCCCCGCCCAAAGATGGTATCGGCGTGACCTCGGTTAAGACTCCGCCGGAGAGTGCTGAATCTGCAGCCGCGTCCGTACCTGGGGCCAAGGCGCACCGGAAGAAAGGGCAGGGTGCAGCGTCGGAAAAGGCCGGTGGCAGGCAGTCGAAAGGTAAGACCAAGCATTAAAATATGGTTAAAATAAGGTGCGTCCGGCGACACACGCGGCCCGGTCAAAGGCTGGGCAACTTTAAAAAGGCATTCGGATGTTAAAACCTGGCACCAACATTTTGCGACTGGGAATTCCCAAAGGTTCTTTACAGGATTCCACAGTTGATCTATTCGCTAAAGCCGGCTGGCGCATTTCGGTCAACGATCGCAGCTATTTTCCTTCCATTGACGATGCGTCCATTGAAGTGGTGATGTTTCGGGCGCAGGAAATGTCGCGCTACGTGGAGGAAAATGTCATTGATGTGGGACTGACCGGCTCGGACTGGATCAAGGAAAACGGATCTGATGTGCAGGAGGTGGCTGAGCTGGTCTATTCAAAGGCCACCAGCAAGCCGGCCCGGTGGGTGCTGGCGGTACCGCAGGAATCCGCCCTGACCAAACCGGAAGACTTGCGCGACGGCGTAATTGCCACGGAACTGGTCAATGTAACGCGGGAATATTTTCGCGCGAAAAATATACCCGTCAAGGTGGAATTCAGTTGGGGAGCCACCGAAGTGAAGGCCCGCCTGCTGGACGCCATTGTGGACATCACCGAGACTGGTTCCTCGATTCGGGCCAACAACCTGCGTATTATTGATACCCTTTTGGTCAGCACCACCCGGCTCATCGCCAACCACAAAGCCTGGGCGGACCCGTTCAAACGTGAGAAGATGGAAAACATGGCCCTGCTGCTGCATGGAGCTATCAATGCCCGCGAGAAAGTAGGCCTGAAGCTTAATGCCCCTCGCGAAAAGCTCGAAGCGGTGCTTAAAATTCTCCCGGCCGAAAAATCGCCGACGATTTCTCCCCTTGCCGACGGTTCCTGGGTGGCGGTGGAGGTGATCATTGAAGAGCGCAGTGAACGCGAATTGGTTCCTCAGTTGAAGCGTGCCGGAGCCAGCGGGTTGATCAGTTATCCGCTCAACAAGGTGATAGCATAGGTGGTCGGTGCAGGCAGTAACGGAAATGTTCCTTAAGCTCATCATCATCCTGGCCATTGCCGTCATGCTTGGTGCCGCAGGTATTGTTCAGGCGCGATCCCGCGGCACGGCCCAGGCGTCCGTGCAAGTCAGGCCTCCGACGCCGACTGGCGCGCGGGCCAAACCGACTTGGAATGAAATGAACGTGCCGCAACATTCCGCCTGGGCGAAGAATGTCTTGTTGATTGTTGTATGGATGCTTGTGCTGGCGGTGTTGACGGGGCCACTGGTAAAATATGTTGCCAGACGCCAACCATTGCCGCGGCCGCCGGCTGGCGGTGCGTGGTAAATCGCCGGAGGAAATGAAAGGAGATCGTCATGGCTGGAGATTCAAGTTTTGACATCGTCAGCGAGGTCAATTTGCAGGAATTGGACAATGCCGTGGTGCAAGCCCAGAAGGAAATTATAACCCGCTTCGATTTCCGCGGCACCGCCGCCGCCGTGGGTGCTCTAGACAAAAAGGAAAAGCTAATTGTGCTGACCGCCGATAGCGAGCCGCAATTGGAATCCGTTTTGCAGGTGCTGGTGGCCAAGATGACCAAACGCGGGGTGGATCCGCGCTGTCTGGACCGGCAAAAACTGGAAATCGCCACCCACAACACCGTCCGGCAGAAGGTAAAACTCAAAAGCGGCATCGACCGTGACACCGCCAAGGCCCTGCAAAAACAGATCAAGGATATGGGGCTTAAGGTGAATGCCAGCATTCAGGGTGACACGCTGCGGGTGAGCTCCTCCAAAAAAGACGACTTACAAGCGGTTATCACCGCCCTGCGGGCTAATCCTCCATCCATCCCGCTGCAATTCAACAACTACCGATGACTTAAGGACGAATCGGTGTCGTTTTCCCATAAAAAGCCGCCCGTACGAATCAACACCACCACGCTCTGGGAATATCCTTCTCAGGACTATGGTCGGGAGCCTCATGGCGATAAGGATTACATTGGAGCTACCCCCGCCTGGGTTATATGGAATTTACTTTCGCGGTACACCCGTCCCGGCGATGTCATCTTGGATCCCATGTGCGGCAGCGGAACGACTTTGGATGTGGCTGCGGAATTGGGACGCAAAGCCCTTGGTTTTGACTTGGTGCCCAGCCGGGAGGATATTCAAAGCGTCGATGCCCGCCACCTTCCCCTGGCTCCGGCAAGCGTCGATTTTGTTTTTGTTGATCCGCCGTACAGCACGCATGTGGACTATTCCGAGGACCCACGATGTATAGGCAAGCTCGATGCCGGTGCAACACCGGTGGGGCGCGGCCCGAACGCTTACTTTGCGGCCATGGATGAAGTTTTCGGGCAAATTCATCAGGTGCTGAAAAACCGCCGGTATATGGGTGTGTACGTAAGCGATTCGTTCAAAAAGGGAAAGCCCTTTATTCCGATTGGCTTTGAACTCTTTGCGCTGCTGCGCCGACGTTTTGAGCCGGTGGATATTGTTGCGGTGGTACGCCACAACCGCACGCTGAAACGCAACCATTGGCATACCGCGGCCATTGAAGGCAATTATTTTTTGCGCGGTTTTAATTATCTGCTGATTATGAAAAAGCTGGATTGATCGCTTGCATTTTTACCGGCGGCGAGGTGATGAATTTTTAACGGACAACCGCGGTGACCGGCAACCATCAGGTTGGCTTGGCCCAGGCATGGGCATAATCAGCCAAAGCCCGCACGTTGCGGTGCGGGGTGTCGCGGGGAATTTCACAGCCGGCGCCGATGATATATTTATTTCCGGCCTGCCGATGACACTCCGCAATAGCCGCTCGAATACCTTCCGGCGTGCCGTCGCGCAACACGCGCACGGTATCGAGATTTCCGAGCAGAAATGGTTGTGGCCCCAGATCAGCCCGGGCCTGGCTCAGCGGTACCAGCGCGTCTATATCCACAATTTCGCAGCCCAGCCGGCCCATCTGGCTAAGGATTTGGGTGATGTTGCCGCAGATGTGCATGCGCACGGTGGTACCCATGGCGTGGAGGCTGTCGACCATTTGCTTCTCTGCGGGAAAAATGAATTCCTCATAAATCTCAGGCCCCACCAGCGAGGCCGCAGCATCGCCGATGCCGATCTGGTCCGCTCCGGCGGCAAGCTGGGCTTGGGCGTATTGCAGTTCCATGGGCACGACAAACGCAAACAGATCATGAACAAACTGCGGATCATCGATGAAATCCAGCATCAGCCGGTTTATACCGCGCAGATCCGCCCCTTGGGCGCACGGGCCTTCCACCCAGCCCAACACCAGTTTTTCCCTGCCAACGCGATCTTTGAGCAGTCTCTCCACCCGCAAACATTCACTCATCCGACGACTGACGGTAGGATCGGGTATGCGTAAATGCAGCAAATCTTCCTTAACCGCCAGGAGCGCATTTTCTTCATCAATGGCGGGTGGCTGATTCTCAAAATAGCGGATGGTTGCGCCGAAATCTGCCGCCTCGCGGCATGGATCCGACATGCACGAAACGTGATCAAATTCAAAATGTTCCGCCGTGCGGATTTGCCCTTCCGCCATCACCCGATGGTCCAGCACATAATCGTGATATTTCGCACCAATAAAGTCGCTGGCAAACATCATATTGACCGGCATCAGCGGCGGACGATCCAGCGCTTGGCCGGCCATCATCGCAAAGGCGCGTTCACGTCCATTCATGACGATCCTGAAAATGAAGCGTAGTTGTGCCGACGACCACTTCCATTATATCCGACGCGGCGATTCCAGCAATACATTTTCCGCGGCGGGACGGCAGGCCCGCCATTGGCGAAGGGCCCACGGCAAATTCAGCAGAACCATGATTCCGCACCAGATGAAGGCCACCATCGAATAAACCTCAGCACCGCCATGGCGGTGCGTTTCGAGAGCGATGCCCGCCATGGGGTTGAGAAAAAGCCATCGAGTGTCCGTGATTCCCCAGCTATCGGGGTTTTGAAAAGCCGCGGTGAGCATGGGAATAAGTGAACCCGCCGCCATCAGCAGCATGGCCAGCGCACCAACCAGCATGGTGTTGGCCTTACGCCGAAAAACATGGTCGCGCAGCAGCGTTCCGACGAGTACGTAAGCCAGCACCGTGCATACCAAACCCGTGTCGATCTGTATTTGCCGGATCAGGTGGGGCATAAGTTTTCGATGAGGGTGCATCCCAAACCACAGCGTAGCCAGCGTCCCGGCAATCATCAGGCCTGTCCAGAGCAGACCACCCAGCGCCCCGCTGCTGAAAACCAGCCAAAAGGGCCGCAGCACCGGAGAACGCGGAACAGTGCGGCGCAGTCGCACCCCCCAGACGTCGCGCTCGCATCCGGCAATAACCAAACCAATGGCCAGCAGCCCGATGGTGCCGTTGGCCCACTCCTGCAGGAAGGACCAGCGCCAATCCAATGATTCCCCGGGGGTCGAATGTGCCTGAGCCAAAACCACACACGCCGCCCCGGTCAATGCCCATGCCAGCGTAACATATAAGCGCACAGGGCGTGCCCGGTCTGACGCTTGTGGTGCCAAAGCGGCACACGCCAGAAGCAGCAGCAGCCCACAAGCCGCGAGAATAAACCCGAAGAACATCAACGTGGGGATCCAAAAATTCCATGACGCCATCCGGCTGCCCACCCCCCAGAGGATCAAATTGCCTGCGCCGCTGATCGCCAGCGAAAATGCCGTAACCATGCCGACCAACAACGCCAGAGCCAATAGCAGCCGAATCGGCCACCGGATAGGCATCGCCGCTATGAACAAAGCGCCGGCCACGCCGGCACCCACCACCACCAAGTCCATCGCGAGTACAAAACAGATCGTGGGTAAGTCGATGCCTCTCAACAGATAGGTCATCATCATAAATGGTGCGCACACGCACACGATCAGAAGGGTTATAGCCAAGGCGGTAAACGCTTTGCCCCAAATCACCGCCCCCGGTGTGATTGTGGTGATGAACATCAAGTCCACATTTTGATCCGCGCGCTCCGCCGCCAATCGAATTCCCGCATAGGTTGGCACAAACAGCAGACATGTGCTCAGCAAAATGGTGTCCATGGTCATAAACACATCGCCGCCCGCATGAAGACTGCTCGTGAGCGAGTGGTCAAAAAGTACGGCCAGCATCATCGCCAGAATTTCGATCAGCAGGTACACCAGCAGCAGTACCGTGACGAAATTGGACTGCACAGCCTGCCGCAGTTCCTTTACCAGAACCGGATTGACCCGATCATCGAGAAAACGAGCGGCATTTCCCACGACACTCATTGTACGTCCCCTTTGGTTAAGCTCATGAATAAGTCTTCCAGGCCCACGTTCACTTGCTTAAATTCAAGGATTTGCAAGCCTCGCTTGAGTAGTTCCGCCAGCAATTCACCGCAGGCCTTTTCATCGCCTTGCACCCGGGCCTGTAAAAAATCTCCGGCAGGTATGACCGCCATGACCCCCGGCATTTCCGCAAGCATCTGCCGGAGTTTTTGGCTGTCACCCGCTACCCGTATCGCCACTACCCGCAGGCTCTTGCCGTCGGCACTTTCGTGCAGGCGATAAAGCTCATCCAGCCGCCCAGCCTTAACCAACCGGCCCCGCTCCATAATCGCAGCCCCAACGCACATCTGCGACAATTCTGTGAGAATATGGGAACTGATGAGCATGGCCTTGCCCTTTTCCGCCAATGCTTTTAGTAGCTCCCGCAGCTCGATACGGGCCCGCGGGTCGAGGCCGGCGGCCGGCTCATCCAAGATCAGCAGTGCCGGGTCGTGTACCAAGGCCCGTGCCAAGCTCACCCGCTGCTTCATGCCCTTGGATAGCGCCCGCAACATCTTGTGCCGCAAACCCGCCAGATTTGTAAAATCCTCCGCCCGGGCAATGGCCTCCCTGCGCTGACGTTGGCGCAGGCCGTAGGCCCGGGCGAAAAAATCCAGGTAATCATGCACTGAGACATCCCGATGGGTTGGCAGCGAATCCGGCATGAAGCCGATTTGTCCGCGCACTCGCTCCGGCTCCTGTACCACCGAAACGCCATCCAAGAAAGCATCGCCGGTCGTAGGTTCATCCAAGGTTGCCAAAATGCGCATAGTGGTGGTTTTGCCCGCACCGTTGGGGCCGACCAGGCCAAAAATATCTCCAGAATTGAAGCTGAAGGTGACATCGTCCACGGCGTGGGTTGAGCCAAAATATCTGCTCAGATGGGTTATCTCAATGTGCATGTTCGCCTCCCAGTCCGATGCCGTATACGACAGATGGTGCTGGCCGCAGAGCTGCCCCAGCCAAACCCGACTCCATAAAAGGTGAATCGCCCAGGACCGCCAAATAGCAATTGGGGTGAAGGGAATTCTGCCCGGAGACGGCCGCCGTTGCGATCATCTGTGGCCACGGGGAGGACAAAAATAAGGCCCGCAGTCCACGCTGAACTGGTCGCGCTGGCAGGTGGCCTGCGGGTTGTAGCTCTGTGATGATGCCCGGAAGCAGCGGCCCGCCACGAAACAGCCGCCCATCCGAATCGGCATACCAAATTAGCCGAACTGGCACGCCCAAATGATTCACTGCCGTGATATGGCCGGTGGAATCACGCCCGATGGTAATGTGGGCCTGCGAAGGCGCGGCCTTACGCACAGCAAACAACGCCGGCACGCGAGCCGTCACCCACCCAGCACTAAGATCTTGTCCGTGGGTCCAATTTATATACCGGTAAGATACAGGCAGACGCCACATGCCGCCCCAACCCACATGCAAGTCCTGATAACCATACGACTGAATTCCATTCCACCCCCATCCCACTTCGGGCGTTAGTTCCGTTTGCCGATCAAAATGCAGTCCGTGGCGGAGCGTGAGCGGCGTGTAATAACCGAGCCACCCAATGGTTGTCGCCTGGTGGGCCGCTTGATTGAGGATGGTGAACGTGGTGACACGGCGAACGCCCGACCAGCCTTGAACCGCCGCCGTATACACAAATACCGCGGCCGCAAACAGCAGGGCTATGGCTGGCGTGGTGACGTACAACCACATCCGCTTGCGTAAAGCCCCCAACACGAGCAGGTTCACCGGCCCGACCACGACCGCAAAGATCGCCAGAATGGCCAGCAGCGAGCGCACGGGTGGCGCCAGACTACGTACTACCGCGAATATTCCGTTGGCGGTGGCTGGGCTGTGCATCCGCAGCGCACCTATCGGTTGACCAAATACCGCAGAGAAGCCGGACCAGTCCGCGTTATTCCACCGTCCGACTGCCCGCTCCGGGGCCTCCAGACATAATCCAAAGCCCACGGCGAAAGTGTGGGAAAGCGTGGATGACAGGGCTTTGGCCTGGACTGGGATACCGCTACTTCCGGATCGATGCCACTTCCGCCATACGCGGGGCACGTCGGATTTGATTCCATTGAGCAGCAGCAAAGTGCCGCCGCATTGGACATAAGACCATATCGCCGCGCGAACCCGTGGCACCATGGCACGCAAATTCGCTTGCGTTATGACCAGTGCTGCGTACGACGAATAGCCCAACCACTGGCCGCTCCATTTTTCTACCGGCTGGCCGCTCAGGCATATCTGTGCAGGTGTGGTCGGCTGCAACGGCATACCTGTCCGCACACTTGACTCAAGCAGCCCCGCCGATCCGCTCATCTGTTGGACTGGAACCGGCCTCCAGCGTGGGCTGGGCCCGCCCCCATCGGGCCACGAGCTTGCGCTTTGGCGCAGGGGCCAGATGCCCGCCAGCCGCGTCAACCTCCCGTAAACCTTTTCACTGACACCAGAACTCAACAGAATCACGTTACCGGCGGCCGGGCCGTAATACGATTCCAAGCTTAATTGCGGAATAAGGACCATTCCTCTCTGCCGCCACCCATCAATCCAGACCGCCAACCCATGGCCGGCCAGCGGTAGACAGGGCTGAAGCAATGAAACGATTCGGTCGCAATGCGCTGGCAGCTCGTAGGTGCCGCGGATACCCGCAAGGCATGGGCCGTAAGCGGAGTTGCTCACCGCGGGTATCATCAAGCCTACGCGGTGCTCTGCGGTTCCGACATTCATCAGACGAAAGCGGTATTGGTAATATCCGTATGCTCGCGTGCCCTGTGAGCGGTTACCCAGAGGTATCACCAGAATACGCCCAAACTGATTCGCGTGGGCGTGGGCACCAAATAGCCACAAAACCACTACCGCCACAAAAACCGCCCTTGGCCAGCATTTTGGTGCCATAAAAAATGTTCCTTCAAAATCGGTGCCCCGCGTCGAGCTCACTTTGCGGGAAGAGCCAAGACTTTGGCCACGCGGGTCTTTTTCCAGAAGTCGGCCAGATTCGCCTGGGCTGTCTTTAGGCTCTCACGCTCCGCAGCCGACGTTTGCCGCAACTTTTGCAGCTTTACTTCCTGCCGTTGCAGGTCCGCCGCCATGGCATTGTACACCTTACTACCCTTGTTGAGGGCCAACAAGTTTTCACGCAGGTGCGCCTGATAAGCCATGACACGGCTTTCTTCACTGCCCGTGACATGGAGGGCCACTTGCCGCCGATGCACTATTTTCCTCAACGCCACCGCCTGCTTGAGCACCGTTATGACCGCCCCAGGCAGTCGCGGCGTTTGGATCAGTTGCAGCAACGCGGGGCGGTTCAAAATGGTGAGAGATGATGGTTGCCTTTGCGCTTGCGTGCGCACCATGGGCAGCTTGATCGTGCTGTTGGCAGCCACCGTCAACTCAAACTGATCCATTCCATGACGAGCTTTAAGGTGCTTGGCCGGCGTAACAATTTTCCAGCCCGGCATTGCACTTTGCCGAATCAGCACGGTGCGGGCTGTGGCGGCACGATTCGCAATCGAATAGCCCGATTGATAGGTACTCTGCTGCACCATATATAACGTTCCGTGTTTGATTTCCGCGCTCACCAGCACACTTGCACTTTTTCGCGGCAACGGGCTCATGTTCACGCTCTGATCCACGGCAAAGCTGATGATGCGCTTTTGTCCGCGGCCCAGACTGGAAAGTTGTACGTCGCCGCCATAGCTGCCCTGGCGCACCACGGTTACTGGCCCAGCCAACAGATATTTGCCCGTGGTATTGGTCAGTTGCACGCTTTGCAGCGGATGGCCCGCGTTGCCACGGTCCACGTACAGGTCCAGTGGCCGCCCCTGAATGGGTGCCACCAGAATGGGAACCATCGCCGATTGCCGGCGGGGAATGTTGACATCCGTAACGCGATAATCAAACGCCGGGTGGGTTCTCCCGGTTTGGGCTATCACCTGCATACCTTCCAGCGGGTTAAAAGAGGCCTGCTTCCTGGCCTGCGACTGCAACGCCTCCATTTCGCCATGGGTTCTTGCATAGATCCCTGGGTTCGCAGTGGCGGATCTTAGCCTGAACTGCGGCTCGGCCCCAGGCGCGGTCCCAGTAGCGGCATTGACTGGCAAGGGCACCACCAGTCCCCACGAATTGCCATACGTTTGCGGTCTAAACGATACCCCCGACGGCAACGCCGCCACCTGCCGCGGCAAATACAAGGGTCGATACAAATCCTCAATAAATGAAATTGGCTTGCCGCCTTGTAAATGCAGGTTGATGTGCCGCCAATTCATTTCCGTCTGATTAGACACAATGGCAAAAGCCTGCAACACCGGCTCATATTTCGCTCCTGGCAACGCCGTTCCATTCGGAATCACCAGTCGATAGGTAATCCGCCATAGCGGAGTTTCCAATAAATACGCAAACCTCACCATACGCCTGGATTTTCCATGGAACCACAGCGTAAGTTCTCGCTTATGCGCATTGGGCCGACCAGCCAACGCATCTAACGCCCGGCTAAATGATCGCTGCAACTTTGGGCTGTCCAGGTGAACGCCCCGCACCGTCGCCAAAGCTACGCTGCGAAGATGCCCATGCGAAAACACATTGATGTACCACGCCGGTCCCCCTGGCACCGGTATCAACTGATTGGCCTGCCATGGCACTGGTCTTGGCTGCGGCTGGAACGGCAAGTTAGTCCGATGCACATCAATAATGCGACCGGAAATAGCCTTATGCCCCGGCTTATTAATTTTCAGGGTCACCAAATCCCCACGAAATTGACCCAGTATGGCCGCCAAGGATGGATTTCCATCCAAATTCACCTGCAAGCCGTGCAGAAGGACCGACAGCGGCTCCTGCGATGGAAATGTGGCTTCGCCCACACGCCCGCCCCCGGTATCCTGAAATACCAGCGAGGCCAGCACATCGTTAATCTGGCCGGAGCGAAAATACAACTTTTGACTGGCGTTGCCGTCCACCATGCCTTGATATTCAAAAAAACCCACGCCATTTGGGAATAAATCCACCTGCGTCAGCTGGGTATGAGCCTGCTTGCCGCCAGCCCCAGGGCCATTGGCTTTGGGCCCGGTGCTGTTGGGGCCCCACTGCGATTGGCACGCCGGGAATGCGCCCATCAATAGCACCAAAGCTGCCGCCTGCAAAGACCTGCGCATGATGATTCTCCTTAAAAACAGATTTTATTCACCGCTACACCACCACGGGTTAGCTCTTTAGACGCTTGAGAACCGCACGGGTTCCCGCAATGGTGCCAGAGCCTGCAGTACCCGGTTGGATGTCGCGCTGGCGGCTTCAATCACCATTTAGAAGAAGGTGCTGGGAAGGCCATGGGCCTGTCGGCGCTGCTGATACGGCGTGTGGTAGGGCGCTTGCGTACCAGCCAGGTATCGGATGAAATACCCAGGCAGGCGGAACGCCATGGTTCTGCATGACATAGGCTCAAGAACGGGGATTGTAACCGATGAGTGAATTTTGCGGCCCAGGCCCTATCGATGTTGCGGCGTCTGCTTTTGCCGTCTTGCAAGCCCAACCGGCGGTTCTGCGCGACGGTTTTTGGGCGTCCCGCCAACGACTCAATGCCGAGATCGGTCTGCCCCACGGCTATCGGATGTTGGAACAGTTCGGAAATTTTCATAATCTG
>JABEVA010000113.1 GCA_013044065.1 Phycisphaerae bacterium | reverse complement strand
GGGCCTCATACTTTGGTCATGCGTGGCCATCGCCGCCGTCTGCTGTTGCAAAGGATGATGAATCCGGCCAAATTGTCTCAATCACGCCATTTTGTCGGCCCCGTTTCGTCCGGTTATTTCTGATCTGTTAAACGGCAAAACGGGCTGGGCCTTTTTTCTGAACATTATTATAGGCCGCACCGCGTATGCCAAATACGGGCCAATGGCGCGTTGCCATGCTCGAGATAGGGGTTGAAAATCCACCCCATACCTGACCATGGCACAGGCTTTGCATTAACAACCACTGGCTGTTGTCGTCCGGCGTATCGCGTGTCCTGCCTGTAAGGTGGGGCGGCGGGGTACGCAGTTAGCCTTGGCAAGCCAAGTGGGTAACTTTTTTTTAGATAAAGGTTGATGATCATGACTTATAGCATGCCGACAAATCAGAAAAATCCTATTCTTGATCAGGTCAAGATTACGATTGGCAATTTTTTAGCGGTGCAGAAACCGGTCTTTACTGCTTCCATGGACCCTGGCGGAGAGCCTGTACCGTCGATGGCCGCAGGTGCCCCAACGGCGGCCTCGACCGGGTCTGTAGCCGCGCCGCAACCGCTTCAAGGCACAGCCGCAACCACTGCCCCCAACGAAAACGACTACTGGCGGGCCAGCGGCTGCGATGCCGAAACGTTCAACGGCGTGGGCCGTCCGGAAAATAACCCCCAGACCGTGGAGTGGAAAGCACTTCGGCTGCTGGCGGCTCGTCTCAATAAACTCCAATTATAAATCCCGCAGATCACCAGCCACGGATTCTCTTGACTTTCGGCGGTACGGTGCCTACTATAACAATGAGCAGACAGATTGACAATTTTAATTATCTAGATCATCTGCGAATGCGAGAACTAAAGACGACCTCGGCGTCGGGTGCTCGGTCCAAGTGATTCTGACATTGAATGGTCAATGTGCTGTGGGGATTTTCAGGCGTTAGACTATAGCGGTTTGTAACTTCGTGGTGTTCACAAGGGCCGTGGAGGCTGCGCGCTGCCATCCCGGTAGAATAAAAGGAGATTCTCCGATGAAATGTAAAACACTGTTATTCTTGGCAATTCCGGCCATTGCCGGCTGGCAACTTCAGGCCAACGCCACCACCATTACATTGGGCACCGCCGGCAACTTTGCCGTGCTCGCCGGATCTACCGTTACCAATACGGGCAACACCGTTATTAATGATGGCAATGTGGGCGTCAGCCCAGGTTCCGCCATTACGGGCTTTCCGCCCGGAACCGTGACCCCGCCTTACACTCTCTACACCGCGGGCGCTGTTCCCGGCCAAGCCCAAACGGACCTTACCACCGCGTATAACGCGGCGGCAGGGTTGGCCCCCACGCAAACACTCACTGGGCAGGATCTCGGCGGAATGACGCTCACACCCGGCGTTTATTTCTTTGCGTCCTCAGCGGCGCTAACGGGAACGCTTACCCTCAACGACCAGGGCAACTCCAACGCGCAATTCGTTTTTCAGATCGGCAGCACATTGACCACCGCCACCGGGTCGTCGGTGGTGATGAGTGGCGGATCGACGCCGGATTGCAACATCTTCTGGCAAGTTGGCAGTTCTGCTACGCTTAACACCACCACAACATTTGAAGGGCACATTCTGGCCCTTACCAGCATCACCATGGATACCGGTGCCACCATTCTGGATGGAAGTGCATTGGCGCGCAATGGGGCGGTAACCTTGGATGATAACACCATTACCAATTGTGCCAGCACCACTCCGGAACCAACCACACTTGGCCTGTTGGGTCTGGGTGCGGTGGGACTGTTGCTGCTAAAACGTCGGTCAGCGTAAAAACACCGGGCAACGAAACCAAGCCAATTGCCCATGGCTGCACGGCCATTTCGCCAGCGATCACCAACACGATTATGCGCCACAGGGTGCCAAGGCACCAGCGCCTGGTGCGTGACACTTTTGGATCAAGAACGTATTAAGCGAGCGTTGAGGCCGAATACACGTGTGGTGGGCCCGCCGGCCGTATGTAAGTCATTGCCGATGGTCCTCTGTCTGTATTCCCGCCTTTTGCCTCCGGTGTGGCCGCCCTGGCGCCAATTTTCTCCCGCTTGGGCGGCGGCACTATTGATGAAGCTCGAGACGTGAGCTTCATGCCTTTCCAATTTGTCCCGGTCAATTTGACGCGGTAGGACGAAATGACGCAGTGATTCATTTCCAGATTGGCGGTATGGCGTTCCAAAACTTTAAAGTTTTTATTTTATTTGAGTGCGTTTTCTCCGGCCAATAAGCATAAATCCACCTGGGCGACCCCCACGTATAGGCCGCTTTTTTTTGATTGGCATCTGGTTTGCAATTGTATCTTTCCGTGGCGCTGGCCACCAAAGAGCCGCGCCGATGGCCGCCATTAAAGTTTCAGGCATCGGTCCGGGAGATGGTGAAATGCGTATAAGGGCGAATGTTTGTCACTGCAAGTTTCACTGGTTTAACTTCGACTCTCTTCCTCACCCCCTCCGTTTCTATGTGAGGGGCCGCGCCCTGTGGCCCCTCACATTCTTTTTCTTCAGGTATCGACTGGGGGTCATAACTCCCCGACGGCACCGGCGTCCGAAGGCGTGGTGCCCGGTCGTGCGGATGCGGTGGCAAGCCCTGCGGCTGTGAACCCGGTGCTATATAGCACTGCTGCGTGCGCCAGGGGTGGTCTGCTCGTGGCCGCCAGGCGTCATTACCAGAGGAGCTTAATCATGATCAATCATGCCAATGGAATGATGAATGGCGGGATGGCCGGAGGGATGTGGATTTGGCTGGCAATCGGCATTATGGTGCTGCTTGTGCTGGGCATAGTGATTATCAAGCTGCTAAAAAAATGATCGTGCAGGTGGCCCGAGGAATGAAAGGAACCGTATGTTGTTCACAATATCCACGGACAAAACGGTGGGTGAGACTGTGGCTGCCTTGCAGGCCGCACTTGAGGCCAATCACTTCGGCGTTATGCAGGTCCACAATCTCAAGGAGACCATGACCAGAAAAGGCGTGGAGTTTGCCCGCGAATGTCTGATCTTCGAGGTGTGTGACCCGGTGCGGGCGAAGAAGGCTCTCGATGAAAATATGAGCGTGTCCACCGCCCTGCCATGCCGGATATCCATTTACCAGCAGCGGGATAAAACCATTTTGGCGACTTTGAAGCCGACGGTTCTGCTGGCGCTGTTCAACACGCCGCAACTTCAAGAGATGGCGCAGCAAGTGGAGGACACAATTATGACCATCATGAAAGAAGCGGCTGCCAATTCAAGTCGACCTGCCCCGATATCCGACCGAAAGGAATCCGCGATCGAGAAAAGGAAGGTAGCCCAACCATGACCGAAGTGATAATACAAAAAGAAAGCAAAAACCTGAAGGAATGCGTCGCTCCCGGCGGCCCCGGCGTCACACCGCGTTGGACCTCCAGCGCCAAAACCGGCGTGGGCACCGCTTTGGGCAAGGATAGCCGCGTATGGTTTACCCTTAGTCACGGCATTGTCAACGAGGTATATTACCCCCATATAGACAAAGCCTGCATCCGTGACATGGGCCTGATTGTCACCGATGGCAAGGATTTTTTCTCCGAAGAAAAACGTCACACCGATTCCGTCGTCCATTGGATGGCCGATGGAGTGCCGGCTTTTGGACTTTCCAACACCTGTACGGCGGGGCGCTACCACATTGAAAAGCAAATTATCACCGATCCACACCGCAATACACTCCTCCAGCACATTCGTTTTACCCCACTGCAAGGCCGATTATCGGATTATCGGCTTTATGTTCTGCTGGCTCCGCATTTGGGTAATCGTGGTAAGGGCAATACCGCCTGGATGGAGCAATTTGAAGGTGAGCCGACGCTTTTTGCCCAGCGCAAAGGCAGCGCGCTGGCGCTGGCATGTTCGACCGCCTGGCTTAGGGCATCGGTCGGTTATGTGGGGGCATCGGATGGATGGCTGGATTTGGAAGAGCACAGGCAAATGAAATGGCAGTACACCCGGGCAGAAAACGGCAATGTGGCCATGGTGGCGGAAATTGATTTGACCTCATCGCATGGAGGTTTTGTGCTGGCCCTGGGTTTTGGTGAAGGCCCCGAAGAAGCAGCCCGAACCGCCCGCTCGAGCCTCCGCAATGGTTTTGATAAGACGAAACACCAGTATGTTCACGGCTGGCAGGAATGGATGAAGACGCGCGCATCGCTGGTGAAAGGCGAGGTGGCGGTCGGTGATCTTTCCGCGGTGAGTCTGGGCGTACTGCGCACGCATGAATCCAAAACCATGCGCGGCGGTTTCATTGCCAGTCTTTCCATTCCCTGGGGATTCAGCAAAGGAGATGATGATTTAAGCGGTTACCACCTGGTGTGGTCGCGGGATATGGTCGAAGCCGCCGGGGCGTTGCTGGCCGCCGGCGCCCACGAGGAGGTGCGCCGGGCGCTAAGCTATTTACAGGCCACACAGCAGGCGGATGGCCACTGGCCGCAGAATATGTGGTCGGATGGCACACCCTATTGGACTGGCATTCAGATGGACGAAACGGCGTTGCCCATTCTTCTGCTGGATATGGCCCATCGCCACAATGCTTTGGCCCAGGGCGATATGGCCCGCTTTTGGCCGATGGTGCGGCAGGCCGCGGGTTATCTGGTGCTCAACGGCCCGGTTAGTTCGCAGGACCGCTGGGAGGAAGACCCCGGCTATACGCCGTTTACCGTCGCCGCGGAAATTGCCGCGCTTCTGGCGGCGGCGGATATGGCTGATTTGAACCATGAAGGCACGATCGCCACGTACCTGCGCCAGACCGCGGATGTATGGCATAGCTCCATTGACCGTTGGATATACGTATCCGGTACGGACTGGTGCAGCACGTACAAGGTGGAAGGTTACTACGTGCGAATCGCTCCGGCAAATATTGCCGTGGATGGGTGGCGTTTTCGCCAAAAGGTGCATGTTAAAAATGTCGTCAGTGCCGAAGACACCCGCAAAGCCATGCACCTGGTAAGTCCGGATGCTTTGGCGCTGGTGCGTTTTGGTTTGCGATCCGGGGACGATCCGCGCATGGCCGACACCGCCAAAATGATCGACGCGTTGCTTAAAGTGCAAACCCCGACCGGCCCGACCTGGCATCGCTACAACGATGATGGTTATGGAGAACATGAGGATGGCGCTGCGTTTGATGGCACGGGGATTGGCCGCGGTTGGCCGTTGCTGACCGGCGAGCGGGCGCACTATGAAATTGCCGCTGGCCGGTTGGAATCGGCCCGGCAATTGCAGGCTACCCTGGAATCCTTTGCCAACGCGAGCGGCTTTATACCTGAGCAAGTTTGGGATTCGGCCGATATACCCCAGCGCGAGCTGTACTTTGGCCGGCCTTCCGGTTCGGCCATGCCCCTGGTGTGGGCCCATGCGGAGTATCTCAAACTTCGCCGTTCCTTGCATGATGGGCGAGTGTTTGACATGCCGCCGCAAACCGTGCAACGCTATCTGAAGGAAAAAACGGTTTCCCCGCGCCTGACCTGGCGGTTCAACCACAAACTGCGCTCGCTGCCGACCGGAAAAATTCTGCGCCTCGAGACGCTGGTTCCGGCGATCATCCACTGGACTTTGGACGGTTGGAATACCATGCAGGATGTACACACCCATAGCCCAGGGCTGGGCGTTCATTTAGTGGATTTACCAACCGCGGAGATGGCCGAAGGCCAACAAGTTCAATTCACTTTTTATTGGCCTGATGCTGCTCGTTGGGAGGGTCTTAACTTTCGTGTTGAGATCGCACCTGCATGCAAGAATGGCCCGGCTGAGAAGGTAGCATTGTGATGGCCGATCAAGCCAATACCAGCCAGAAACGCTTCCTGTATCTTGCGGCAGGAGTGTCGGCGATGGGGGGGATGCTTTTCGGCTACGACATAGGGGTGATTTCCGGGGCCATTTTGTTTATCAAGAAGGATTTTTCCCTGTCGCTGGGCATGGAGGAAATTGTGGTCAGCGCCGTCTTGCTGGGATCGCTGATGGGGGCGGCCATTGGAGGGTTCCTGGCCGATCGCTTTGGCCGACGTAAATTATTGATTCTCACCGCGATGGCATTTTGTCTGGGGGCTATCGCGGCGGCTGTGGCCCCAAACACTGCCGCGCTGATTGCCGCACGCGTGATGGCCGGTATTGCGATCGGAATCGCCTCATTTGTGGCCCCGCTCTACATTTCCGAAATTGCCCCCGTGACCATTCGCGGAAAGCTGGTTTCGCTGAATCAAGTCGCCCTGACCATCGGCATTGTCATTTCCTATGTAATCGACTATGCCTTGGCCGCGGATCAGGCATGGCGCTGGATGTTTGCTTGGGCTGTGATTCCCGCGGCCATATTCGGCATCGGCTTATTTTTTATTCCGGACAGCCCACGCTGGCTCGTTGCCCGCGGCCATCCGGATAAGGCCCGCGCGGTACTCCAAAGACTTAGATCTCCGGAAGAGGTGAATGGCGAACTGGCTCGCATTGAACACAACGCGGCCCAGCAGAAGGGGAGCTGGTCAGAATTGGCAAGTCCGCTGTTACGCATGGCCATGATCGTGGGCGTGGGGCTGGCCATTATGCAGCAGATCACCGGCATTAACACGGTCATCTATTACGCGCCGACCATTTTCAAGTTTGCCGGCTTATCTTCTTCCGCTGTAGCCATTCTGGCCAGTGTGGGCGTGGGCGTTATCAACGTGGTATTTACCCTGGTGGCCATGCAATTGATTGATCGGGTGGGTCGCAGGCCGCTTTTATTGATCAGTCTGGCGGGAATGACGTTGAGCTTGGCGGTATTGGGCGCGGCATTTGCGATGCCGCAATTGTCTGGCTTTGTGGGATGGATCGCGGTGGGGAGTCTGATGGTCTATGTAGGCGCGTTTGCGGTGGGTCTGGGGCCGGTGTTCTGGCTGGTGCTTTCCGAAATTTACCCGCTCTCCATTCGTGGCCGGGCCATGAGCGTGGGAACCTTGGCCAATTGGAGCGCAAACCTGATTGTGGCGGTGTCATTTTTAACGCTGGTGCATATTCTGGGCAAAGCCGGCACATTTTGGTTATTCGGAGCCGTGAGCATTGGGGCCTGGTGTTTTGCATTTTTCCTGGTGCCGGAAACCAAAGGCAAAACTCTGGAACAAATTGAGGACCACTGGCGGGCGGGAAAAAGACCGAGGGCCTTATGAGGTTCGATGGCAGGAGGCAGGCGTGTACCGCACTCGGGGGCTGGTGATACATGGATGATAGTGTGCCGCGGCGTGCGAGGAGGGAAATTCGGTATGGTTTTTGCATGGCGGAAGCAGATTACGCCGCGGTCCCGAAGGTCTTCAGGACCGTGCTGGATGACGGTGCGACAGAAAGCGGATGAAAGTTGGCCTATCTATTTATCCGGCCGGGGTACGCGACGAATTGAATCGGGTCGATCGCATAAAAGTAACCCAAGTGCGGGTCCCGGGTCAGGGCCGACGAGTTCGCGGCTGGTCAAGTACCGTGATGAGCAGTGGCCAGAAAATATGGCGTTGCTCAATGGCGATTGGTTCAGCGGCATGGCGATAAATTTGGTATTTGGTAGAATCTTGACCCTATGGCTACTTTAACCTATCGAACTGCCGGTGAATCCCATGGTCCCGCTCTTATCAGCATTGTGGAAGGGTTGCCCGCCGGCCTCCCGTTGGATTCGGAAGTAATTAATCTTGAATTGCGCCGCCGGCAGGGTGGGTATGGCCGTGGCGGGCGTCAACGGATCGAAATTGACGCGGTGAGGTTTCTTACCGGTGTGCGCCGTGGAAAAGCCATCGGCTCGCCGGTGGTGATGGAAATACCAAATTTAGATTCCCGGCTGGATGCAGCCCCGGCGCTGGTAAAGCCCCGTCCTGGCCATGCTGATCTGGCGGGTGCTGTGAAATGGTTGATGACCGATTGCCGTGAAACGCTGGAGCGAGCCAGCGCTCGTGAAACCGCCAATCGTGTTGCGGTAGGGGGGGTGGCGCGAAGTTTGCTGCATCAATTCGGCATTTGCGTCATAGGTTTTACCCGACAAATTGGCAAAGTCCGGGCGGATGTGGATGTTGGCTGGGGGCCGGAAAAAATCCGGGAGCTTAGTGCTTCCAGCGAGGTTTATTGCCCTGATGCCGCAGCGTCAACCGCCATGATCGAACTCATCCGGCAAGCCAAACAGGTGGGTGATACCTTGGGGGGTATTGTGGAAACACACGTGTACGGTTGCCCGCTGGGTTTGGGCAGCAGCGTCCATTGGGATTGGAAGCTGGATTCCCGCCTGGCGGCCGAGATTATGGGTATTCAGGCGATTAAAGGCGTGGAAATCGGCTTGGGGTTTGCGGTTGCCGAACTGCCCGGTTCCGAAGTGCATGATCCAATTTTGTTTGATGCGTCGCTGCGGGATTCCGCCTGCCTGGGCTTTACCCGTGCCAGCAATAATGCCGGCGGGTTGGAAGGGGGCATGACCAACGGACAGCCGGTGGTGGTGCGGGCGGCGATGAAACCGATCAGCACGCTGTTGAAAAAGCCGATGCCGAGTGTGGACATCATCACCAAGGAAAGTGGCAAGGCCGATTATGAACGCAGCGATGTGTGCGCCGTACCGGCTGCGGGTGTGGTGGTCGAAGCGGTGGTGGCGTTTGAAATCGCACGCAGCATGGTGGAAAAATTTGGGGGAGATTCGCTGGCTGAAATGAAAACCAACTACGAAAACTAT
>JABEVA010000013.1 GCA_013044065.1 Phycisphaerae bacterium | reverse complement strand
TCCATTACCTGTAAGCGGATTGATTGTGTAGCCGGTAATCGACTGCCATTCACCCAGGCGGCCGTCGATGGTGATTTTTTGCGGTACTGGCTGGATCGGTCCCATCCGAATGTCGCGTACACCCATAGCCGCCACCGGCCCAGCGCTCGCCACTACCAGCAAACTGCCCAGCACCACAGCCGCCAGCCAATAAATCAAACTGCCATACAAGAATCGATTCTTCATGTTCATTTCCACCTTTTCCTAACTTACACAATCACTGAACCGCTGGCCAAGTCCCGCCAGTGGCCTTTGGTTTCTCCGCCCGCCGTCTGCTCCAGTTCTTCGATACGCTCGATTTCACCGGCGATGAACTGCCGCAAACGAGCGGCCAGTTCCTGGTATCGTTGCCGCTTGCCCGCCAGGCGAATCTGGATGACCTCAAACCCGAAAGGCTTGTTGCGACGAAACCATTGCCGCCGAAACGAAACCAAAAGCCGGTCCACATCTTTCATCACCTGGCGAATTTTTGCAACCACCTTCGCCAAATCCGGTCTATTCCGGCGGCGATAGGCCCGGTCCAGCAGCGCCAGCAGTTCAAGCTTGTCGGCGAAATAACATGCCACGTTATACGCATGCGCCAGATCAATGGGTTCTGTGACGTCGGCGCTACTGGCCAGCCGCTTTACCAGCCGACGATAGTGTCGCATCGCGCGACTCCACTGCCCAGGGTGGGTTTGATTTCTCGCTTTCCAGTTGATCTGCAGCAAGGGGTCGTCCCACAATATGATTTGCCACCCCTCAAACAAAAGATCACCGGCCATGACGACCTTTTGGTAATCACTGCCACAGACAGCAGCAAAGCGTTGGATCAGGGGTTTGATCGCGGTGGAACCCGTATACGCCATATCCGCCATACGAGCCAGGCCGGCCAGTGCGGAGTCGAATTCACAGTAAGCCCCCTGGTCACCCCACAGAGTAAAAAACAGTTCTTGCACCTTGAGCTTGCGGCAGGCATTTACGCAGGGCGCAGCGTTCTGCCAAGTTTGCTTGAAGTTGCACCAGGGTGTCAAACCCCAGGTCCACACTCCGCTGCCCACCAGCGGTTCCTTGCCCAAGGCGCGTTGGCGGGTGATGTTACCGCGATAAAACGCTTCCTGATCATGGTCATAATCCCAAAACACAAAGTCAAGCTCGGGTGGAATCGCCGCCGCGATTTCTGGCGGAATCCCTCCCTGCGGATCCCATGGCTTGCTCCAGGTTTTGCCCCGGGTCGAACCCATGCGGAAGTACATGTCGGACCAGATCATGGGTTTCAGACCGTGGCGGGTACATATCTCCACCACCTTGGTCACATGCCGATTGAAAATATCGCAGTTGCGCTGATAGCCAAAACGTTCCAAAAATTTCCCGTGTCCCAGGTCATCGGACTCGTCCATGCCGATGTGAATGCGCCGACTGCGATACGTTCCGGCAAAGTGCGCCACCATCTTGTCGATGAGCTGGTACGTTGCCGGCTCATCCACGAGCAACACCGAACGGGTATCCTGTACGCGCGTGTAGTAGTCGCGCCAGCGCAGAATCTGCTCCATGTGCCCGAGTGTTTGAATGCAGCCAATCATTTCTATGCCCAGCGCCGCGGCATACTCGTCGATCTGACGCAACTCCTCCTGGGTATACCGGCCCCGCAGGTATCCGAAATAGGGTTCACGGGGCAATTCGTAGGTATCCTCCGTATACAACATCGCCATGTTGTAGCCAAGCAACGCCAATTGGCGCAGCCACCCCTGAAAGTGTGTCACGGTCATGACGGCGTTGCGCGAACAATCGAGCATGATGCCCAGCGTGCGCATTGGCAGGTGCTCTTCGTACGCTTTGCCGCGCGGGACCAAACCACTCAAAACCGCCCCGATGCCGCGAAGGGCGTGAATGGGCTGGTCATAGGTCAATTCGATGCCGCCGCGGTCCCTCACCAGGCGCAAGCCCTGGTACTCGGGCCGATGGACGAAACGTGTCGGGATGGCGCTACGCTGCCGGGTATCGGCGGTGATGGGATAATGCACTCCCAGCGCATCGAGCGCCGCGTGCAACGCCGGGGGCGTCTCTTCCCGCCGCCATCCAATTGTATTGCTTTGACCCATGAATCACCTTTCTGGCTTTATTTGAACATCGCACCGCTCATAGCAACTCTTCTCCATCCAAGCGGCACGCGGACACATTCCACATAATCCACATAAACACGGGGCATTTGGCCAAATCACCATCGGCTCAAAATCAGCGTGGCCGCGATCCGGAATCGGTGTCCCGTGGGCCATCCAAAGCCCGTTTTGCCCCCGCCGTGACATCCACAAACTCAACATCGCTGATGTAGGCCCTGGCCATGTGGTCTTTCAGGTGGCTCTTAAAACCAAAGACGACAGTGGCGGTGGTGGCACCCGCCGGGGCCTTATAAGGTGATGGCACCGCGAAACCGCGCCAGTTGTAGAACGTTTTCCATTTCGGCTCAGAGGAGGTCACGAAGCCACTGTAGTCGATGCTGGTACGACCGCGCGGGGCGACGTGCCAGTCGATTTCAGCCCAGAGCACGGTGGTGGGATGGCCAAGATCTTCATGGGGAGCTTCAAAGGCTTCACCCCGCGCGCGGTAGCGCAGGCTGTAGAGGTGGCCGGGTATCACCGGCACCGTCTGGCCGACACGCAAAAATCCGCTCCGGGCTTTAAGCAGCAGGCATTGGGCACCCGTAAAAGGCATCTTGGTGCTGATCGTCGCGGATGTCTCCTTCTGCTCGCCGAACGACCAACCCGGGGCGGCTTTCTTGCCACGATGGACCGGCATCAATGACCGTGAAAAATCACCATCCTTGAGTAGATTGGACCCCAGAGGCATGATGATCGGCCCCCACTGGTCCGGCTGGAGCGTTGCTTCAGTCGGCAGGTCGTTGACCATCTGCGTATCGTGGTTGTAGTAGTAAAGCCGCAGGGCGCGGCTGTGGCCGCTCTGGTCGGCGTACACCACACCCACATCGCCACGCAAATTGACACCGGGCTGCACGTTCAGGTGCAGAGCTTTTAACGGCACCTTGGCCTCCAGCGTGTAATACCCCCCGGCCACGTTGCGGCGAATCACCACCTGCGCACTGGTCAACCGGGTGATCCGATCAAAGTGTGCTGTGGACAAGCGAACGCCGCCCTTGGCGCCGGGTATGACCGGTTGATAAAGCACGGCGATGGGTCGACCTTGGAAACTGCTCAAGAGCAAGCGCTCGTCCCCCGGCCCAGCCCGGTGCCGATGCGCAATGGCGTCGGGATCAGTTTGCAGCATCAGGTCGACACAATCACCGGAAATAAACAGCGTCTGCCAGTCACCTCCGCCGTTGGTCATGGGCACGGTAGGCTCGTGAACCTTGTAGGCCAGGTACAGGTTTTTCGCATCGCGCCGCAAGGCTATCCG
>JABEVA010000112.1 GCA_013044065.1 Phycisphaerae bacterium | reverse complement strand
TTCGTCCTCGTCCATCGCCTGACGCCACAGCCGCCCTATGGCCTGATCGACAACCTGGCCGGATCGTAACGCTGGGCTATCGGCATCCGCCGGCCCATGCCGAAGGCACGGGAGGTCACCTTTAACCCCGGCGGCATTTGTTTGCGTTTGTATTCGTTGAGGTCCACCATCCGGGCCACACGTAGCACGGTGGTCTGATCAAAGCCCGCGTCGATGATATCCCAGACTGATTGTTCTTCTTCTATATATCGCTGCAGAATCGCATCAAGAATCTCATACGGCGGCAGCGTATCCTGGTCTTTCTGGTTGGGACGAAGCTCGGCACTGGGGGGCTTGGTAAGGGTACTTTCGGGAATAAGTGCAGGGCGGCCGGTGCGGGAGCCAAGAGCATTGATGTGTCTGGCAAGCGGGTAAACCATGGTTTTGGGAACGTCGCTGATGACGGCAAGACCGCCGCACATGTCGCCATAAAGAGTGCAATAACCTGTGGCAATCTCACTTTTATTGCCCGTGGTCAACAGCAGATGGCCGAACTTGTTGGAAAGAGCCATCAACAGATTGCCGCGGATACGGGCTTGCAGGTTTTCTTCGGCCAGCCCGGTCTGTGTGTGCGCGAAGCAATTCGCCAAGGTGTGTTCCATCGCCCGATGAACATCCTCAATGGGAAGCACTTGGTATTGAATTCCCAGCGCGGAGGCCAGGGTCGCCGCATCGTCCCGACTGTGATCGCTGGAAAACCGCGACGGCAGAGACACGCCCAGTACGTGCTGTGGACCAAGGGCTTCTGCGGCAAGAGCGGCCACCACAGCGGAATCTATACCGCCGGAAAGCCCCAGCACCGCGGATTGAAAGCCACACTTGCGGGCGTAATCCCGCAGACCCAATACCAGGGCCGCATGGATGGACTCAATGCCTTCGCGGGCGATGGTCGCCGGGGGGGTACCAACCTTGGTAGCCGGTGCCTTGCGATCAAGATCAAAAACAACCAGATCTGGGGCAAAATCAGCGGCCTGGGCCAGGAGATTGCCCTGGGCATCAAAGGCCATCGAGTTGCCGTCGAAAATCAGTTCATCATTGGCCCCGACCTGATTGACATAGACGATTGGGATCTTCCATCGGCCGGCCTGATGGCTGATGAGTTTGCGCCGAAACTCATTTTTTCCTGCAACGAAGGGAGAGGCGCTGAGATTAAAAAGAATCTGTGCTCCGCCGTGGGCTAATTGCTCTACAGGATTAGTATGATAAAGCTGTCGACCGAAAATCTGCTCATCATTCCAAAGGTCTTCGCAGATGGAAAGCCCCAATGGGTATCCATCCAACGATACAATCTGTACACTGGGGCCGGGCTCAAAATAGCGGCTTTCGTCAAAAACGTCGTAGGTGGGCAGCAGGCTTTTATAGGCCGTCGCCAGTACGGTGGAATTGCGCAGCAACACGGCGGCATTATAGAGCGGGCGGCCCGCGGTGGCCGTATTGGGGATCACGCAGCCCAACAGACACGTAATATTCTCGCTGGCGGCGGCGATCATATTCACCGCTTCCGCCATCTGCTGCAGCACGCTGGGTTTTAGTAATAAATCGCGTGGCGGATACCCAATGATGGCCAGTTCGGAGAACACCACGAGATCCGCTTGTTGGCGGCGTGCATCCTGCAGGGTCTTCACAATGGCTTGCGTGTTGCCGGCAATATCTCCTACAATAGGATTAGTTTGAGCCATTGCGATACGCATGAAGACACTCCAACGTAAGCATACCCGGTTGCGATGGGCTTTCAACCATTCGACTTTAGTCCGCACAAGGCGATATGGCCACCAAATCCTTGACCGATGGTGATGCTGCGTGATGTTGCCGCCAGGGGCTTACCCGGTAGCGTTTGCTGATGTTGATGGCACAAGGCCGAGAGCGCCAGGCTGATAAGTCCGGCCGCTCCCAGGGTGTGTCCCAGCCACTCTTTACAAGAGAAGACTTCCGGCGTTACACCAAACACGCGGCCAATAGCGGATAATTCGATTAAATCTCCGGGTGTGCCGGCGGCATGGGCGTGGATAAAATCCGGTGTTGGCAAGGTGGAAAAAGATTTTAGGCCGGTGCTAAGCGTGCCGGCCCGAGGATCGGTGCGAACAAGATGGGTGGCATCGGCACCAGTCCACGAATGTTCAATAATGAGCTTGCCGGGCGATTCAGTTCGTTCCAGGCACATCGCCGCGGCACCTTCCGATATAAAAAAACCGCCGCCTTGCCCAGCAAAAGGGTGGCAGCGGCGATGGCCATCCATCTCCGGCTTTGCGAGAACTCCAAGATTATCAAAACTCTTTTCAAAGATTGGGTGCAACGAGGCATCGGCAGCTACCACGAGTGCCCGCTGGCAATAACCTTGAATCAATGCCAGTCGCGCACGATGAATGGCCATTAAGGCTCCGGCACACGCTCCGACACAAGTGGTCTGCGCCGGCAAATCCAGAGCGGCGGAAAGGGCCACGGCGATCGCGGCGGGACCATGGCCGATGTGCCAGGCCAGTGAGGCATCCACGCCGGCAGGACCAGATTCCCGGAGCCGACGACACGCCTCCAGGCTGGAAAGAATGGGGCCTTTGCTGGTGGCAACAAACAGCGCCGTTTCAGGCTCGGGCCGAGCCTGAAGCCAACCGGCGTGAGCTAAGGCCTGGCACGCGGCAACAAGCGCCAGGCGAATGACGCGATCTAGCCTCAGGTGCTCAAGACGATCCAGGCGGAAATGCGGGTGATAGTGGGCTTCCTGCTGTTGCAGATGTAGGTCCACAACCACCCCGCGGTCAACAAGCTTGCGGTCCGCGCCAATGGCTTGCCAATTATCCTCGGCCGTAACGCCCAGCGGTGTAATCAATCCCAGGCCCTGAATGGAGACATTCTGCTTCACCGGTGCAAGGATACGGCAAAATGGGCTGATTCGCACTGGTTCACACATTCATTTGGTTCCGCGGCTGCTTCGATGGGTGAGTTAGATTCTCAAGATCGTAACTTCTCCGCGCCGTGCGGAGAAGATTTGGGACCGTCCGGCGGCAGCGTGCGTCGGGAAGTAGTGGGTGAGGCTGTGGTGGGTTTTCAGGTCGGAGACGAGCTTTTCCTTGCGTTGGTGGCCTTGCAAATAGAGGAAGGGGCAGTCGGCTTGTTGTGCCAAAGCTTGGGCGTGGGCGATGCTACGCTCGGACTGTTTTTTGGCCCAAGGCATGAAATCCATGCGGCGAATGCCCAGGATGGAATCGACAAACCGCCGCAGGCCTTG
>JABEVA010000111.1 GCA_013044065.1 Phycisphaerae bacterium | reverse complement strand
TGGGAGCTTTGCTGCTCCTGGGCGGCCGCCGCAAAATCAAAGCCTAAGCCTGTGCCATTCTTGTCGGCCACGATAATCGCCGGCGTGAAATGGCGGGGCCGATGATCCGCTTTGTAAGAAATATGCCCCAACGGGGAGCCGGTAAGGCTCCCCGTTGGCCTTTGGCGTGGACGTCAGCAGCCCAATCTTTGAGACAACGCCAGCCATTTATTGCTTTTCCAGAATACGTGCGGTGCGCTGCCACATGTCCAGTTTGGCGCGGCGGTGCGCTTTGCCCCGCGTGAGTCGATCCCAGTCTTCGGGTCGCCATTGTCGTACCGCCTGTAACTCCACCGTCGGGGCCGGAGCTTGCGGCTGAAAATCCCGTTCTTCACTGAGCAAGGGTCGGTGGTTCCATGGGCACACGGTCTGACAGATATCGCAGCCGAGAATATATTGGGCTTCGCGTATGGGTTGGTGAAATTCGTCTGGAATATCACCCCGATTTTCCAGCGTGTGATAACTGATGCAGCGCGTAGCGTTGAGCTGGTAGGGGATAAGGGCACTGGTGGGACAGGCATCCAGGCAGCGGGTGCATGAACCACAGCGGTCAGGCTGGGCGGAGTCAAATTCCAACGGCAGGGAAGTCAGCAGTTCACCCAGTGCAAACCAGCTTCCGTGGCGTGGGTTAATCAGCAGCGTGTTTTTTCCAATCCATCCGAGTCCGGCCCGTGCCGCTAATTCCCGCTCGTGAACTGGGCCGGCATCCACATACGCCCGAGAGGCAAAATCATCCGCAGCCAGGTGCCGCATTTCGCTTTCCAGTTGCCGCAGATGTCCCATCAATACCCTATGATAATCCCGGCCCCAGGCATAGCGGGCGATGCGCGCCGTGGACATGGCTTCCTCCGCGGATGGTAAGGCCGCCGAGGAGTCCGAGAGGGATGCCTCGCTGGCAGATGGTGGTGCAGGTTCGGGGGTGTAATACGTCATGGCCACGCTGATGACACTTTTAACCCAGGGAAAAGCGCGGGAAAGGTTGGTCCGCGCAGCGACGGAATCTTCCAGGTATTTCATCGCACCATGCTGACCCTGCGCCAGCCAGGCTTGATATTCCCTGGCATACGCACTCACGCAAGGATCCGCAATGCCCACCAAATTGAAGCCGGCGGCCACCGCCAGATCCTTTATCTGTGCTGCGGCGAGCAATGTTTTGCCGCCCGCAGGCATGGAATTATTGTGGGACCGGGCCATAGGCATCATTTCCTGACAGGCTCCGGGTTGGTCGGACCAGGCCGAGGCGCGACCGATGAATTTTGCAAATGGGCGTCTTGCGGCACGGCAGCCAGCAGATCATCCGGAGCAGGCTCATCCACGGCTTCCAGCGGGAGCTGATTTTGATCCGTAATTTGGCTTAGGGCTTGAACATTAAGCCGGTCGATGGTCGGAGTGGATATTTCGTCATGCCTGGCTTTCTTGGAAATAGCCAGCCAATAACGCAAGGCGGCCCAACTTACAATCAGCAGGGACAGCCCGCCGGCCAAAAGATACGTGGAAACATCTGTTCCTCCATGCGGATTGATGGCGGCATCACCGGACGAAAAGTTTAACATCAACATCATCACCAACCTGACCCCCTGATCCAAATGGGGAACCATTCCATTCCCAGCGTCATTTTAACCGCAAGCCTGGCCCGTTGGAACAAATCGGGGCGGCGGTGTTTGAGCTTGTCCGGAAATGCCGTAGCGTGCTTCCGGCGCGTAGGCGGAAACGCAAGGTAATCGCGGTGCCAGAGCCATGGTCATGGTGCGACCGACCCGCCCATGGGAAAAGATGGTCCCACTTTTTGTTACCGGCCCAGTTTAAGGGCAGTTGTCTTTTTCCGGTTTACGTCTATCATAATTGCACTGCAGCCAAGCTCGGTGCAACGCTCATGGTGAACGCGGCTACTGCGGCTTTGGATACCGACGCACTGGAGAAAAAGTATGGCACGCGCTGTCACGTTATTTACCGGCCAATGGGCGGATCTACCTTTTGAAACGGCCTGCAATAAGGCCAAAACCATGGGCTATGACGGCATCGAAATTCCCTGCTGGGGAGATCATTTTGATGTGGAACAGGCACTCACTGACAAGGGCTACATCAAACATAAATGGGCCACGCTGACGCGCTATGGTTTGAAGTGCCTGGCCATCAGTACACATCTGGTTGGGCAGGCCGTATGCGATCGTATCGATGCCCGCCATCAAAGCATTTTGCCGGCACGTATCTGGGGCGACGGTAAACCGGACGGGGTTAACAAACGTGCCGCGGAAGAAATGAAACGCACCGCCCAGGCGGCGCGCAAGTTTTTCGATGCCGCTCCGGCCGCGATAAAAAGAGAACTTAAGCGCGTGGTGGTCAACGGATTCACGGGCAGCAGCATCTGGCATTTGGTGTACAGCTTTCCGCCGGTGCTGGCCAATCAGATTGAAGACGGCTTTGCGCATTTTGCCCGCTCGTGGAATCCTATTTTGGATGTATTTGATGAACAGGGTGTGGTGTTTGCCCTGGAAGTACATCCAACTGAAATCGCCTTTGATATCGCCAGTGCCCGCACAGCCTTGGACGCGATCAAAAATCGACCCGCCTTCGGTTTTAATTTTGATCCGTCCCATTTCGTCTATCAGGGGGTTGACTACGTACAATTTATCCGCGAATTTCGCCACCGTATCTATCACGTCCACATGAAAGATGCCTGGGTCAGCCAAGTGCCGCGGCGCAGCGGCGTGTTCGGCGGCCACCTGCCGTTCGGTCATCCGGAACGCTTCTGGGAATTTCGGTCGTTGGGTCATGGCAGCGTTAATTTTGAGCAAATCATCCGCGCACTCAATGAAATCGGCTACGCGGGGCCGTTGTCGGTGGAATGGGAGGATCAGAACATGGACCGTGAACATGGCGCCACCGAAGCGGCGGCCTTTGTGAAAAGGATTGACTTTGCTCCCAGCAGCATTGTCTTTGATGCCCAGTTTGATAAAAAGGGCTGATGCCGAAGCATGAAGTGAAGCAGTCAAGACCCGCGCCCGTAGCGCAATTGGATAGAGCGCGTGGCTTCGAACCACGAGGTTGCAGGTTCGACTCCTGCCGGGCGCAATTTATTTTTATGCACACACGTGCATACATCGGCAAGAGGCTGCAAACAAAGGACATTCTGCTCGTCTGGGTCGGGCGATTGCCGGGCATTGCAGAGCGTTTCCGCCGGTTGCTGTGCCGGATTCTGTGCCGCGCCGCCGGGGTCCGCCGACTCCTGGTCATCATCACCTTGAAGCGCCCGCTGAACGTCTGCGTGCGTTGCTTGCAGGTAATGCTCCCGCGCCACAGCTTTGCTATTGCCCATCCAGCAACACACCACATGCTCCGGATGCTGACGGCACAATTCCGTCTGTCGGCCCGCCCGCAGGTTGTGCCAGATTTTCGGCCATGGCTTTACCCCCGCCCGCCGGATGATCTTCTCAAACGTGGTGCCCAGATTGGCATTCTTGCATCGGTATTTCGGGATAACAAACTCCGCTTCCGGTCCGGCAAGTTTCCGGGCATCTTCCAAATACGGGCGTAGTTCCGCAACCGGCGGAATAATCCGAAATTCGTGCCCCTCATATGTTCCGTTTCCGGGCTTCTTACCCGGATAGTTCCCTTCACCTTGCTCCAGTCTATGTCGCTCCATCGCAGTTCCGGCGGCTCGGTATTGATACGCAATCCGTCGTAGCGGGCCAAAGCCTGAAAACCAAAGTCACCCGCGTGCCCAAAGACCACAATGCCAGCCTCGGAAAACTGGGACTGCTGGCGCTGTTTACCCAGCCACCCGTCTGGGCACCCGGCTGAATGTAGAATGTAGCAAGTGCGGTGCCGCAAAAGGTCCGCCAAACAAGGGTTTCGACTTCCTCGAAGGGGAAGTCAGGTTAAGCTCTGGTGGCGGCTGATTCTCACCGGCAATAAACCCCGCCATATCC
>JABEVA010000110.1 GCA_013044065.1 Phycisphaerae bacterium | reverse complement strand
TAGACACGGGAGTCGCCGCAGGAAAGATCGCGCACGCGACGGGTCTTATGGTCATACCAGCCGACAGGAGCCTTTCCGCAACCGCCGCAAAGCGTTTTTTTTCAGCGCTGGGGTGTCGTGCCTAAAAACGAGGTTGATCAGTCCGTTATGGACGGATGGAACTGGTGAAACCAGATTTCCAGCATCAATAACGCAAAGAGGCGATGGGTGTGATCTTGCTCTCGCGCGAGGTGTTGATGGACAAGTTGCTGCACTCCTGCCGAGGACAAATAATTATGACAAAACCCCGCCGAATCCCGCAGCCGGTCCAGCAGAGGTTCGCGGAGCGGGCCGCGGAACCATTGGCCAACCGGCACGGCGAAGCCATGCTTCTTACGCGTAAACACGCTCCGGGGAAGCAGGGGGCCAAAGGCCTGGCGAAGCAGCAATTTACCCCGACGGCGATTCACGATAAGTGAGTTCGGTAACGTGTTGGCGAATTCTACCACGCGATGATCCAGAAAAGGAGATCGCACTTCCAGGGCATTGGCCATGGAGGCCCCATCCACCTTCCACAACACATCGCCTGGCAGATAGCGATGTTGATCCAACAACATGGCGCTTCGCCAGTGGGAATGTGTGGACACAAGCGACGATGGAACTTCAAACGTCTCGGCGATGGGCAGTCCGACATCCGGCAAAAGCAGCTTCAAATCGAGTGGGGTAAAAATATTGGTCAGGCCGGCGTATTGGTTTGCCCAACCGTCGGCGGCGCAGGCACAGCGCAATCGCCGCCATCGCGGTGCCCGGTTGAATGTCGGCAGCCATGTCGCAGCCTTGGCTGTCCGCGGCCAGCGGGTGAGCAAACGCATAGCTCGATATCGGTCATAACCGCCAAAGCATTCGTCGGCCCCATCTCCGCTGAGAGCCACGGGTGCCAAACCACGGGCCGCATTGGCCAGATGATAGGCCGGCAGCAACGAGGAATCAGCAAAGGGCTGGCCCAGCACGTAACGCATCAGCCAGTCCAGTGTGTCCATGACATCATCGCGTGGCGGCAAATGAATTTCCTGATGCCGCGATCCAATATGCCGGGCGACGGTGGCGGCATGGGCGGATTCATCAAAACCAGCTTCCGCGAAGCCGACGGAAAGCGTGGTAATCGCACTGCCGCCGATATTTAGTTGATGCTGCTGGACCAGAGCGGCAATAATGGAAGAATCCACGCCTCCCGAAAGAAAGCAGGTCAGGGGTACATCAGCACGAAGCTGGCTGACCACGGCGGCGGCCAACAGATTTCGCAGTTGATCCGCCGGTTCCCGTGGAAATTGTGCCCCACCCGCCGTTGTCGGCGGGACGGTCGCGCTCGGCTGCCAATACGTAATATCCTTTCGGAAGTCGGCTGTAAAGAATACGCCGGTGCCCGGGGTCAGAGCCGTGATCGTCGGATAAATGGTGTGCGGTGGAGCAAAATAACCGGCGGTCAAATAGGCGGCAATGCGTGTCATCGGCACCGCCGACGGCCCCCCATGGGCGATTACCAATGCGTTGATGGTGCTGGCAAAGGCAATGCCTTCGTGGGTGGGCATGAAAAACAGCGGCTTTTGACCCAGGCGATCGCGGCACAGAAACAGCGCATTGCTGCGCATATCCCAAACAGCGAAACTGAACATGCCCAGCAGGTGGGCAGGCAAATCCGTTTGCCATTGTTCCCAACCATGCACCAACACCTCGGTATCACTATGGTCTGTGTGGAAGATGTGGCCGGCGGCGCGAAGCTCATTGCGAAGGTCATGATGGTTGTATATTTCTCCATTAAATACCACCTGCACCAATTGATCCTCATTGGCCATGGGCTGCCGGCCGCCGGGCAGATCGATAATGGGCAGGCGGGCGTGCAGCAGCACGGAGGCATGCGTGCGTGGATCAACCCATTCGCCCGGTGCATTTGGCCCGCGGTGGGCAATAGCCCCTAACATGAGATTCCAGCGCTGCAAATCGTCTGGATTGACGCTGGGAAGCTGTTGGTGCCAGCGAATAAGTCCTGCAATGCCGCACATAAATTGCCCGTTACTGCCGACACCAGAGCCTAAATTGCTCCGGCCCGATGTGAATTCTACCGTGGAAGGGTGGTTCGCGAGAGGCTCTTGCCTAAGGCCGGGTCGCGGGACCAGTTGGGGCGTGCTTCCGCGGTTTGCCGGCACGCCATCGTGTGGGCAGGTTCGCCCGGCGAAAAAATTTCAGCAGCAGTCGCCGTTGCCGGTCATGAATTCGAAAAGCAGGAAAATGCAAGTTCGGATGGGCACGCGACTCAATGCGCATTTGCCAGGCTGGCAATCGCACAAACACCAGTGCCTGCCGTGGGCTGATGGTGGCCGTAAAGCGAAAAAGTTTCAGATGCCATACTCTCCCCCCTACCCGGAGCGGACGAAAAACACGCAGCGGAATGACGGTGCGATCGGCTTGGGCAATAGCCAGCAATTCGGCCCTCCGGACATGTTGCCAGCGTTGCAGAAACTCTTGAAAGGTCAGGCCCGCCAAGTGTTCCTCGGGAATTTCAAAAGAAAGCCGCACGGTTGGTTTACCCCGATGGCGTTGGCCTGCGGTCAGAGAGAGGCTGGCGAATTCATATTGCCGAACCCAACGATAACGCGCGAACCAACCGCTGGACGGATCACGCCAGCGCTGTCTGGCTGAATCAAAAATCCGGGGCAGCACCAGGCCCTTGAGCATGACCAGGCCGGTACCACCAAAGCCATCGGGCCGGCGGACCCGCACCGGCGGAAATACCCGCACGATACGTCCCCCCTCTAAGCCGCCGCCATAGCAATTGTAGCGCGTCGGCCTGGGGTAGCCGACAGCCACGGCACAGGTCAGAATAGCGGCACCTGCGGCTGATGGCAGGAGCCAGAAAGAAAGAGTTTTCATAAAAGCACCAATACCCCAAAATAAGGAAAGCCCGTTGATCTGTCAGTTCACCGTCGGTGCACCGATCAGGTTCGGCTTGCCGGCTAAAACTCCTACGCAATAGGTGGTCAGGGCGTAGATTGTCTTGGCCCGCGGCCGCTGACAGCCAAAGGCTTTTGTTTTGTGCCGGCTCGCCCGTTGGCGAGCTTCCGCGTGGTTTTTACGATGCGTTGTCGCCGCCCAGTTTTGGGCACTCTCGGGCCGAGAGCCGTTTCTTTGGCCGTTAAGTCCATCGCGAGGTGATGACATAGGATACGCATTCCTTCGCGCAGGTAAAACCGATGCGCACCGAATCTTTGCACGCCGGAATCCAAACTCAAATGACGGCAACGCTGGCGCAGCGCTTCGCCTACCAGCCAGTGCAGCAGAGCCTGACCTATCCCCCGCGACCGCAGTGCCGCATCAGTGACCAGATCATCGACATACAAATTGCGGCCGCGCGACAGGCATTCAAACACCCGGTAGCCGGCAACGCCGCACACCCGTCGCCCGTCCAGTGCGGCTACCATCCGATAGCCGCTATTTTCCTGCCGGCGAACGCGAGCAACAAAAGCGTTACGCTGCAAGTGCGGCCGAAGCTGAACCATCACGGCAAAACAAGCCTTAATCTGTTGATCAGTCGTTATTTTTCGGATCTTCATGGTCATTCCGGGATTTCGGGATATCGCCAACGTGCCTGCGGCCCTTGTTGGCAGAAAACGCCTATGGACTTGGTTCTATTAGAGTATCCCAGAGCCTCCGCTTTGGGGCCGCCTTCGTCGTCAAACCGTCACGGGTGTGAATCTACCTGATTTTTCCCCTGCTGCCAATGACGCCACGGATGAATTTACAATATATGGTGCATATTATATATGAGAATCTTATCAGCCCCCCACTCCAGGCCGTAAGCCGCGACGGCCGCCTATCCACTACCGATCGTTTGCAACTCTTTATTTTTTGGCAAGCAAGACTTGGCTGGGCAATGGATTGCTGTGTCGGCAACCGGCCGCATCCCGCCAGTACAGTCGCGAACCTCGACGATAGAAGGAGCGTGGTTGCAGCAGCGTTTTGCGGGCGGGACACAATCGTAAAGTGGTTACATGGCATCCGTCGCGGCGACAGACATAAACGTGGCCGGGCTTGCAGAAATCCCAGCCATAAAGCAGATCCGTCTTGTCGGCATACCATATTGCGCCGGTGCGATAACGCCGGCCCGGTGGCCAGAGAGTAATTTTAAGTGTCGGGGACATCTGAAAAATAAGACTAATCGGATTAACACCACTTCGTTGCCGCTGTGCCGTATTGAGTACCAGCAGAGTTAAGATCGACCACCCGTCGGACAAATCGACACGTCGGCAGGCCTGAACTTTTAATTTATTGGGGATGGCGATTCTTTTTGGGGCTGTCATTCGGCAACCTCCTGCTTTTCGCCCAAAACACCGCGGCGTCAGCAAATTATAGCCCCCGCGGACAAGGGCGATACCGGCAGGCCAGGCGGGTGCCGGTGACTCGCAATTGCCCGTTCGCCGCAAGGCGGCGCTGGCCGCACCAGATCGCGTTACCCGGGTTCGGATGGACGTGTGGGATCAAGGGCGGCCAAGTGCCGTATCCAGGCTTTTTCTGGTGCTCCAATCCCGGCTCTCAGCCTGTGGTCTGATGGTCCGTGGAAGCCCGGCAATCCACCTCGGCGATGCCATCCGGTGTGGCCAGGAACAACTGCTGCGAAAGCGGGTGCGCGGCATGAGAATACTTCAATTGCACCTGATTGCGCAGCCAGTCCAGGACGGCATCATCCTCCGTGGCAAAAGCCAGCAGTACATCACGATCGGGGATCCCGATATAAAAAGTGGTGCCAAGGTGTTCGCGCAAATTGCGGTACAAAATCGGCAGAAGAATTCTGGACGAATTAAACGCATTGGTGCGCGTGAAGTTAAAGAGGGTATAGCGCTCATACTTTCCGCCGTTCATCTGCATGTTGCGTGTCGCGCGCAACAGATTGTTCATGGCTTGTTGCTGGAGTTCTTCCGCGTCGATGCCCCAACGCCGGCAATCATCGCGCCCGATGGGAACATTGGCCCCAGGAATTTCAAAATGAATTTTCATGCCGGCCAGCCAATCCTCCTGAATCACCTGCGATCCCAGGCGGTCCGCGACTGCCGCGGGCAGTATTACCGGCATGACCTGCCGGCTCAAGTTCTCCCAATCATCATTGCCGGTGACCGATTCCGCGGCGTTGCGAACCAGCAACTTGTCGAAAAAGGTGTGGACGTTGTCATGGATTTTTTCCGGCTGCTGCTGATATTGCTGTTGCAGGGCATCAATACGTATTTTCATTCCGCCCAGATTCAGGGTTTCATCGTCAATGGCGCTGATTTCTTCCGGCGGCACATGCTCTCGTCCAAGCTCCACCACCATCTCCACAAAGGGTTTCGCGGCGCGGCCGTCCGCGGGATGGATTTCCAGGGAGCACATAATAGCCTCGAGCACCGGAGCCAGAAATTGCATAGCGTCGCACGCCCCCACACACCGCGCCAATACAATGGTTTCGCCGTCAAACACCGCCCAGAAGCGCCAGCAATCGGGCGTGTTACGATTGATCATATCCTTGATTCGACCAAGTGCGGTTTCAGGACGGGCCAGTCCTTCGGCCGTGCAGGTCATGTGGTTGGAACCCAAAATCTGCCGCGGCGGAGTCAACGGTCGCACGTTGGAGAAGCCACTGATCCAGCGTTGCAGAATTGCCTGGGCTTCGCGGGGGCTGACTTCCGCGGGTGTAGCCGCCGTGTTGGTAGCCGACCGTGGACCGCCGCCGGTAACGTGCATTTCCGGACCCGCCACCGCCAGGGTCATGGTAACACTGGAAGATGGATCCGCGATGGTGAGTTGGCCGTTGGGTTCTTCTCGGCAACTCCACGACTTGGGCAATTCAACGGTGAACGATGCAGTGTTGTGAAAAATCCACTCTTTCATGATAACTCCCTCTGGTAAGATCCTCCCCGCGTATACCAAGGCTGATTTCAAGCACCACCCTCCACAATGGGGCGGCAACAGGCAGCTCACGGTATCCCGCGCGAGGCGAATCCGACTTTTTCAATCCCTTCGGTCAAGTGCATGAGATATTGCCGCACTAAACCGACTTTTACATGACAGTATTGCTATCGCATCAACCATGGGAAAACGATCAGGAAAAGCGGCAAAATGCCCTTCTCGGACCCTGCTAAACGGCAAGACCACACCCGGCCCCAATTTACCGGTCCTCACAGTGGGGTGATACCGACGGTGGTAGGTGGCGTGCATAGCCCGATGCGTCCGGATTGATCGCTTCGGGACTCTGGCAGCGATGATTCCAGAGACTGTTAACGTGCCAGGGGCACCATAATCAGAACGGTCTGGCGCGGTGGAATATGGGTGGTGTTGCTTAAAAACTGGGCACCCAGGGAAAATGGATCACGGCGCGCGTGCCATGGACAAAGGACCAAAAATTTTCCAGGGGGAATTTCGGTACGGATTTGCAGATGGGCAAAACTTCGCAAGTCTGGATGGGTGCCAGCCGTAAGGCCCATGGCCTGTGGCCCACGACGGAAACTCACCGTCCCCACATTCACCGCGGGTTGCAGTTCCACCACCGTACTCTTGGATTTAGGATCAATATGCATGGCCAGCACGAAAATGTTATCACAGTTGTGATAACTCCGCAGCACCGCCCGTCCGCTGAATGTGTGGTATAGGATTAGCTCCCGCTGAATATTTTTTCGCACCGTAACCAGTAGTTTTGCCAGACCGCTGGTCTGGCAATAGGAGGTGGAGGTGGTGGCCCCCGAAACATGATGAATAAGTTTATAGATTCCATGCCAGGCTGGAATTTTGGCCTGTCCGGCCCGAATGCCATTGGCATGGAGCAAAGCCATGGCGTCGGGTGAGCCTACCAACGGATGAAGAATTTTCCAGATTTTTTTATTGTCACTGAAAGTGCCGATGGGCAGCCGAATTTGAAATATGGCCACTACGGCCGGCGGTCTGTATCCCTTTGGATAATGGTAATGCACCCGCGAAGATGGCTTGGTGCTTTGGTTGATGCCCACCGGGTGCATGGGCGTAATGACGATTTCCTTCCGGTAGGTACAACCGCCCAGAAGAACCATTCCCAAAATCCAAGCCCCTTGACCGACATGGAAAATAAATTTGGTCCTTTTTTTTAACATGCGGCTATGATACGCCAAGCATCCAGACGTTTCCAACCCAGTCTTTGGTCATGCGGCCGCAATTCTGATTGGGAAACGCCGGGAACTTAGCCACAAGGGCGGATTCTCAGGTTATTCGGCGGTGGGCGGCGAGTAGATCGCTGCGGGTGAGAATTCCCGCCACACGCCGTGGCTGGTCGTCCGGCACCACAATCAGCCGCCCGATGTTATGGCGGGCCATGAGCCTATCCGCCTCACGCAGCGATCGCTGTCCACCGATCACGACGGGCGGGGTGACGGCCAGCTCTTGAACGCATTGAAGATCGGTAATATCGGGTCGGATTAAATCCCGCGTGGTAACAAAGCCCACGAGTTGTTGTTGGCCATCGACAACCGGAAACCCGTGGTGATGCAATGGATGATCCTTGGAAAAAAAACGTCGGCGAACAGCACCGACCGTATCCGTGGTGGAAAGGCAGATAACATGCGTGTTGGCGGCATCGCGGACAAGCAGTTGGTCCATGAAGTCCAGACTGTATTCATTTTGGGCGATAATTCCGCGGCGGGCGATTTTTTCGGTCATAATGGTGTCGCGCATGAGCAGGCATGAGACCCAAAATGCGGTGGTGCAGCCCGCAAGTAAAGGCAAAAGCACCATGGGCTGAAGGGTAGCTTAAAAAGCAAAAACCACGGCCGTGAGGGACGCACGCGAACATCAGGTAAATAATGCGGCCATACCCACCAGCGCCGCGACGCGAACATTGACTCCGCAATGTGGAAACATGGCCAGCACGGCTCCGCCAGCCACCGCCCCGAGCGAACTGCCAATGGTAAATAGCGGTGCCAGTGTGCCGCCGGAAGTACCGCTGGCCAGCGAAACCGTCCAGGAAAGCCACTTCATCAGTGCCAGCACCGCCAGCGCGGTCAGCGGAAGCTGGCTGGAAAGTGCCGCAGAGATATTATCATACCTTACGCCCAGCGTTCGCGGCACCAAATACCCACAGATGCCGACCGCCACGGCTCCTATGGCAGGCCACCACATCCAATGCAAACGCACGTGGTTTTCAAAAAAATCCTCCACCAGATACACCGCCCGAGTAACGCCCACCGCCAGCACCCCAAACAGCGCTCCCAGCAGGGCGTAAATGGGCAGGGCCCAGCCCGTCGGATCGGCTATGTGAGGCATAGCAAAGATCGGTGTGGAACCCATCACCAGCAGCCGCAGGCCCGCCGCGGTGGCACTGGCTAAAGCCACCGGCACCAGCGATCGCGGCCGAAATTCGAACAGCAGCAGTTCCACCGCCAGCAGCACCGACGAGACGGGACTGCCAAAGGTGGCGGCCATGCCGGCAGCGGCACCGGAGGCCAGCAGAATTTTACGCTCCACCGAGCTGGTTTTCACCCACTGGCCAATCAAAGATCCAAAGGCACCGCCGGTGGCAATAATAGGCCCTTCGGCACCAAAGGGGCCACCGGTGCCGATGCTGATGGCCGCTGAAATTGGTTTAAGGAGCGTGACACGGGCCGGAATTTTACTTTCATTGACCAAAACCGTTTCCATAGCCTCCGGGATGCCATGGCCACGGATGGCTTTGGATCCGTAGCGGGCCATGACACCCACCACCAAGCCGCCGGCGATGGGCACCCCTATTACCCAGAGTCCCAGGAGATGAGTGCTGGGATTGCTGAAAGCGAACGAAAATCGACCATAAAAACAGAGGTTGGTGATCAGACCGATCAGGTGCATCAGCACTTGCGCGGCTAGAAAGCCAAATATCCCCAAGCCGAAGGCCAGAAGGCATACCAGCCAGGTGCGTTTTTCCAGCAAAGTGCGTTGCGATTTCAGTTGCTGCAGCTGCAACACCGGCCCCAGCGATACCGCCAGCGGAAGCCCCTCGGTAGTGGAACCTTCGCTGACAGGCGTGTTATCCATTCAAAAATCCATCCATTAACCAACCTGCCGCCGCAGAGCGTAAAACTGCTTCTAAAAGAGTCGGCTTGGGCTGCCGGTGTGTCGACCAAGCAAACTGTTCCGCGCGTGCGAATGTAATTTATGAGCCTCTGGCTAAAAAGCAAGTGGTGAAAGCACCACCGGGAGAGTCTGGTCATTGATTCTACGGTTACTTTATGGTGACAACGCAGCCGGAATGTGGTTGCTCTTCGGGTAAATTGGCGATAGCCTTTGGCATTTGAACGATGAGGTAATCAGGAGTCTAAATGGATATTGTTCTTGCGGTATTACCGGGCGACGGGATTGGTGGGGAAGTGATTGGGGCGGCGATGCGCGTGGTAGACGACATGGCCAAACGCTTCGGCCACAAAATTACGGCAAATTATGCGGATATTGGCTGGGCGGCTATTGATAAGCATGGCACCGCATTGCCGACGGGAACGCGGCAATTATGCCTGGCCAGTCAGGCGATTTTTTTTGGAGCCGTGGGCCTGCCGGATCGTGACAAAACTCTGCCCCAGGCGCAGCGGCCAGAACGGGTGGCCCTGTTGGAATTGCGCAAGGGGCTGTTTGCCAATTTGCGGCATGTGGTATTACCGCCGGGATTGGTCGGCCGGTGCCCGCTGAAAAACGAGCTCATCAAAAACGGCATAGACATTATGATTATTCGTGAGCTTACCGGGGGGCTGTATTATGGCCAGCCGCAGGGAATTCATGGCCACTCTCCGGAGCGCACGGCAGTGGATACCATGGCGTACAGCGAGACCGAAATCCGGCGAATTTTGAAAGTTGGGTTTGAAACCGCGCGAAAACGCAAAAAGAAGCTTTTGAGTGTGGACAAGGCCAATATTTTGGCCACCAGCCAACTGTGGCGCGAAACGGCTACGGCCATGGGCAAAGATTACCCGGACGTTCAACTGGAACATATCTATGTGGATAATGCCGCCATGCAGTTGTTGCGGCGGGCGAGCGAATTTGATGTCATTGTCACGGAAAACACCTTTGGCGATATTCTTAGCGATGAAGCTTCGATGTTGGCAGGATCCATTGGACTGGTGCCCTCCGCGTGCTTAGGTGAGCCGGACGCGCTCGGTAAGTCCGCGGTGCCATTTTACGAGCCGATCCACGGCAGCGCTCCGGACATCGCCGGACAAAATAAGGCCAATCCGGTAGGCTCCATTTTGACCGCTGCGATGATGCTGCGATATACGTTCGGACTGGCGGCGGAAGCCAACGCCATTGAAAAGGCGACTTTTGCGGTACTTAATGAAGGCCGAGTTTTAACCGGGGATCTGGGCGGTACCGCAAGCTGTTCCGGGGTGACTGACGCGGTGATTGCCGCCCTCCGATCCTGATGTGCTGGCGGATAAAGATTCATGCGTATCATCGCCGGAGAATTTCGTCATCGCATTTTGAGTTCGCCCCCAACGCGAACCACCCGCCCGATAACAGATAGGGCTAAACAATCCTTGTTCGACGCGTTAACCGTGGCGGTGGACTTAAGCGGCGGGGTAGTGTTGGATTGCTTTTCGGGCACGGGTTCGATGGGGCTGGAATGTCTGTCGCGTGGAGCGGGGCGGGCCATTTTTGTAGAGCGGGACCGCGCTGCACTGGCGGGTTTAGGCAAGAATATCGCTACCTTGGGCGTTGTATCTCAGTGCCGGGTATTGGCGATGGACGCCTACCGGCTGGGGCCTGCCACGCTGGCCTTACCGCCGGATTGGGGCGATCTGCGGCTGGCGTTTGTCGATCCGCCGTATGCCCATCTGCAGGAGCTTGGCACGCGGTCGTTGCTCGATGGCTTGGTGGAAACGCTGGCCAGTGGACGGATGGCGGTGGGAGGGCTGATTATATTGCGCCATGCGATGGCGACGGATTTGAGCGAAATGGCACTGGCCCGGCGAATTGTGCGCCGGTTACAATACGGTACCATGGCGATCACCTGGCTGAAAAGCGGTGTGCTGCCGAGAACTTAATTAAAAGTGCGGCATGGGAATATCCAGGCGGCACTTCCACCTAAAAGGACATCCATGGCCCTGCAAGAGTATAAGTATTTTCGTCCGGCGCAGGCGGCGCAACTGCGCCGGCTCGAAATGACTGTGCGCGGCGTGGTGGAGGGCGTGTATGCGGGCCTGCACAAAAGCCCACACAAGGGTTTTTCGATTGAATTTGCCGAGCATCGGGAATATGTTCCGGGCGATGAAATCAAGCATCTGGACTGGACGGTGCTGGCCAAAACCGATCGTTACTACATCAAGCAGTATGAGCAGGAAACCAATTTGCGGGCCACGATATGCCTGGATGTTTCCAATTCCATGGGTTATGGCACCGCGTCGTTTAAGGATACACGCGGGAACACTCTGGTGAACATCACAAAATTTGAATATGGCGCCACCCTGGCGGCATCGCTGGCGTTTATGCTTTCCAACCAGCAGGATATGGTGGGCTTGCTGGCCTTTGACAATAACTTTCGGGTGGAAATACCGCAGGGCAATGGACCGTCGCATCTGCATCAGATGTTTGTCAGCATGGAAAAGCTTACGCCGGGAAAAACAACGGACATTTCCGGCGTCCTGCATCTGCTGGCCAATAAAATACCGCGGCGCGGGCTGGTGATTGTTATCAGCGATTTTTTTGATGATCCGGATAAACTGCTCACGGCGCTGCAGCATCTGCGTCATGCCCGGCATCAGTTGGTGCTGATTCAGATACTGGATCGGGGAGAAACGGAACTCAACTACAACCGACCCATCACGTTTCAGGATATGGAAGATGGTTCACGCATGCAGATTGATCCCAAACTGATACGCGATGATTACCGGCGGGAAGTGCAGGCATTTTTGGATATGATGAAACAGCGCTGCGGCCAATTCCGAATTGATTACGTAACAGCGTTTACCGACGTTTCCTGGGATGTTCAGATTCGGGAGATCTTAAGCCGGACCAGCCGGCGCAAATAGGTCCTGGCTCCGGCCCCGCATGGTTGGCCGGTTTGCATTTGGAGAAAACCTCTTGCTGATGACATTGGCAGCACTGAATTTTTCTGATCCTCTCATGCTCATCGGCCTGCTGGCGGCGGGCATTCCGGTATTGCTGCATCTGCTAAACCGGGTGCGTTCGCCGGTGGTGCAGTTTCCCACCCTGCGCTTTTTGCGTATTACGGCCCAGAAAACGTCGCGGCGCCGCCATGTGCAGCATTTTCTGTTGTTGCTGATGCGGATGGCGGTGTTTGCCCTGATTGCCATGGCCATTGCCGGGCCGCTGGTGCATGGCGGCAGTCCGCTGCTGGCGTACGGGATGTTGTTTTTACTCTTGGTGGGGCTGGCCGTGATGGCGGTGATGGCGGTTATGTTGGCGTCGGCACTGGAAAAGCCCAAGGGGCCCACCGCGCAAGCCGTGGCCGATGGGATCACGCCGACGTCGCCCTTGGCTGGCAGCCAGGCTGCCTGGCCCCCAAGCCGCCTGCGGCAACTGGGCCTTCCGGCGTTGGTGATGATTCTGGCCCTGGTGGCCGCGGTCAGCGCGCTTTTCGGACTTAGCACGAACCAATTCTTTCCGTCCAGGGGGGGCAGCTACAACGGTACGTCTACCGCATGTGTGATCATCCTGGATAATTCGCAATCCATGCTGGCCCATGACGGCAATCACACCCGTCTCGCCCATGCCCTGCGTCAAACTCACGCTCTGCTCAACCGTGTCATTCGGCCGGTGCAGATGGCGGTGCTGTTGACCAATCCCGGATCCAAAGCCATTCCCAATGCGTTATCCGCCAATCGTTTGAGGGTGTTGACGGGGTTGCTGCATGTAACAAGCATTGGGCGGGCCACGCCCATGCGGGAGCTTGTGGCGCGGGCGGTGGCTTTGCTGGATCAAAGCAAAGAACCTGACAAAATGCTGCTCATCTTATCCGATTTTGCCGGGCCGGCCTCTTCAGACGTGCAGGCCTTTGCACCTCTCAAGCATAATCCATCCATTGCCTTGGTGCTCATGCCGCAGGAGTTCAGCCGCCCCGATGATGTGGCGATTTCGGGTATAAAAATTGTCTCCGGCCAGCCGGTGGTGGGCAGCCGGATATCTATTGGCGGCACGGTCATTAACAACGGTCCAACTGCGGTGGTGCCGGAATTTCATCTGTTGGTGGATGCGGCTTCGGTGGCGCACCGCCAGACGAAAGTGGCCCTTGGACCGGCCGGCAGCCAAGACTCCCGCGGCTCAATTAAAATCGCCCACCTGCTGACCCACGCGGGTTATCACGTATTAACGCTGGCCCTGCGGCGGTCCAGCCACGTATTAACATGGGCCAACCGGCGCAGTGTTTCGCTCAGCGTGGCCAAACAAGTCAACGCCCTGGTGATCGGGTCTTTGCCAACGCTACAGACGGATTCCACCGCCTTTTACGTCGATGCGGCACTGGCACCTTTCTCCGGATCAACCACCGCGGCTCATACGGGCCAACCTGTCTGGAGCATCGTACCGACTTATGCGTCGGCCAATGCCGCTTCGGCGATGCCCCTGGCCCGCTATGGGGCTGTCTTTATCTGTGACGTTCCCCGTCTGGGCACATCCCTGGCTGATAAACTTTCCCAATACGTGCGATCAGGCGGAAGAATTTGCTGGTTTCTGGGATCCGCGGTGGACAGCGTGGAATATAATCGGGTGATCTGGAATACCCGGCATTTGTTGCCGGCTCCAATTGCCGGGCCGCTGGTGCGCCAGACCGGTTCGAGCGTGGACTGGATCGACATTCGCAGCCATATTTTTGCGAATCTGTTTCACAATCAAAATCCATTTCGGCGCATTGTGGTGGTGGGACGTTGGGACTTTGGCGCTGCTGCAGCTCCGCTGGGCCACGTAGTTTCCAGGCTGGAGAATAACGCCACCTTTCTTACCCAACAACGGCTGGGCAATGGACAAATTTACACCTTCATGACCGCGCCTGGCGGCGGATGGACCAATCTGGCCAATACGTCCCTGTTTTTGCCGATGGTGGTGCGCATGGCCTTGGGAAATGCCGCGGATTTAGCCCGCACCACCAGCTTTGGCCCGGGGCAGGTGGTTGCCATTCCGATGCCCGCCGTTGCCGTCGGCACTTCCGTCGAAGTCGATATACCACACCATGCCGGACCTGTGAATGTGCCCTGCTCCAAAAACGCCGCTGGTCTGCCGCAATGGATATTTACCCGCACGCAGCGTACCGGGATCTATCATTGGCATAGGTTCAATCATCAATATGCCGGTGAATTTGTGGTCAACCCGCCCGGAGATGAAGCCAATCTGTTGCCGGTGTCGGCTTCGATTTTGGCCAGGGAAGCGCCGCAGGGCCAGCCGGTGTTTATTGCCTCATCGTTGACAAAACTGCTTCAAGAGCTGGCCAAAATAAGCCAGGGGACTTCGCTGATGCCGGGAGTGTTGGCCATCGTGCTGATTCTCGCGGTGCTGGAAGCCCTGTTTGCCAATCGCTACAAGCCCACCGAGGAAAATATCGATACAGATTTAATCATTTCGCCCGCCGCATTGTCCCCGGTGGCGCAGTAGTTATGGGTAAAGTGCAAAGATCGTCCATGAAACCATCAAACCCATTGCCGCAACCATCCGACTGGGATCATGTCGCCGAATGGTATGACCAGCAACTCCAGGACGATGGCCAAACGCACCACCGCAAGGTGATTATTCCGGGCGCACTAAGGCTTCTTGGCTGTGCCGTCGGGCAGCGGGTGCTGGATATCGCCTGCGGGCAGGGTGTGGTATGCCGGGCGATAGCGGAAACGGGGGCGAATATTGTGGGCGTCGATGCCTCGGAAAATCTTATTGCTCTGGCCCGGCGGAGGTGCCGCTATCCGGATCGCGAATTGTACCTCTGCGGCGACGCCCGCAGGCTCGGGGAAATGCCCGGGCTTTTGCCGGGGAGTTTCGATTCCGCGGTTTGCATTCTTGCTATTCAGAATATGACGCCGCTCTCTCCGGTGTGGCAGGGCTGCCGGCGGCTGCTCAAGGCCGGCGGCCATTTGCTCGTGGTGATGGTACACCCTTGCTTTCGCGTGCCGCGCCACAGTTCCTGGCAATGGGACCAGCAGGCCGCTGCTGAGTATCGGCGTATTGATACGTATTTGACTTCGGAAAAAGTGCCCATCGGAATGCACCCCGGCCAACGCCCGGACATCACCACCCTGACCTTTCATCGGCCGCTGCAGGCCTATTTCAATACCCTCTCTTCCGCCGGTCTGCTGGTGGATCACATGGATGAATGGATCAGTCACAAGTCTCCGCCGGCGGGCAAACGCTTCACCGCGTTGGACCGCAGCCGCCGGGAAATTCCCCTTTTTTTAGCTCTGCGAGTGCGGGCGGTGTAAGCCGTGCCCGTAAAAGCACCGTAGGGACCGGGCAAAAACAACTTCACACTTTCCGGCTGGTTCTTTTGGCCGCTGGCGGCGTTGCTCGCTCCTTACAGACCCGAGGCCAGGGTATGCGCGTTGCTGGCAGCTTGCCGACAGCCAAAATTACTGCGCCGTAGAACCCGAATTTATTTTTGCCCAGTCCCGTAGTACCGTTCCCGGCCTTTCGGCCTGCCGAGATCACGATGCGCCTGACCGATGACCTCATCCGCCATTTTGCACCTCGCCAGGCATCGGAATCGCACCGTCATTGAGCCCGGTCCCGAAGATCCCGACATTCGTCGGGAGGCCGCGGCGCACTTCGCTTTCGCCACGCAAAAATCACACAAAAGTCCACGCCCCGCACCACCCCTACGCCGGCCAGACCCGTTTTGCGGTGCAGGCGTCCCCGCCAGCCGTAGCCAGCCGTGCCCCCTCGAGCCGTGGCGAACAAGTCTTGATTACCGCCTCGCCATCGACCCCCTCCATCGCGTCAATCGCCGCCCCGCAGGCCGCCGCAACAGCAGGGGCACAGCGGCCACCGCCAGCAGGGCCACGGTGGAAGGCTCGGGCAGCGGATCAGAAGCGCTGGAATTTTGCACGCCACTGACCGCGAAAACGCCGATGCGCCCGCCCGTCGGCTCCGCAAACGTGATGCTTTTGATAAACTTTGCGCTGTCAAGAGCCCCATTGGAACTGGTAATGGCCGTGAGGTTGATGTCGGTTTCGTACATATTGTAAGATGCGTTGCTGATTGCGAGGCTCCCGCCCTCGGTGCCGGAGGGACTGCGGACCAGGTTTCCACCAAATGCCTTCTGACTGCTGCTGCCGCCGCCCCAGTCGTAGGGGTCGTAGGTAAT